>CAZLXM010000024.1:40989-42845 GCA_964563105.1 uncultured Bacteroidaceae bacterium | reverse complement strand
TCAGGACAAAAAGTACAGGTTTCATGTGCAAAAGATATAATTCCAATTCGGTATAGTTTTTGCCTTGATGGTTTATGTATTGATGATAAACCTTGTCCATTAAGAAACAAAGTAACAAACAATAATATTATGACCATAAAGATCTTTTCAGGTAAATAGCAGTTTTTCATAAAGCTTTATTTTATAAACTCCGTATTAAATAAAATAATATTAAACTATAAAAATTTTAAATATTAAACTTTTTAACATTTATTTTCTTGAATATATTATAAATTTTTATTAGAACATGGCTCAAAATTTGAAAGATACAAAAAAATAATTAGCTGTTGTTTAATATGTTAAATTTTGGAAATACTAAAAAGACCTTTAAAAACAGATATTACATTTTTATTAAACTATAAATTACTTTCTGAGGTGTAATATTATTTTTTAACTTTATATATTTTCTTTTAAAAAAATCACTAGTAACAAATTAAAATTTATATCATTACACTTCAGATCATAAGTTCATATATAACAAATTCTTTTGAATTACAGTATACAGATCATAAGAAGAATTACATTAATATTTAAAGTCATGACTGAAAACAGTTTTAGCAAATATAACTGGAAAGGAAAGAAGATTCTTATTGTTGAAGATGATGTTTCATCCAGTTATTTTTTAAAGGAAGTGCTTGAGGAAACGGGAGCTGGCCTGGAATATGCAACTGATGGTCTGACAGCGGTAAAAAAGTGTGAGGATGACTTTTCTATCTCATTAGTGCTAATGGATATTCAGATCCCTTATATGAATGGATATGAAACTACCGGGGTAATTAAAGTTTTACGACCTGATATTATTGTAATAGCTCAAACTGCGCATGCTTTTGTTGATGATAAGGATAAATGCCTTCATGCAGGTTGTGATGATTATATATCCAAGCCTATTGATCCTTTTGAATTACTCGAAAAATTAGACGGGTATCTTGGTAGCAAAGAATAATCCTTAAGGTTTTTTCAATTTCATTTTATATCTAACTGAATTATTCACCGTATTACAACTAAATTTATCACTATTGTAATTAAATTCAAGATACTGTTTTAGTTGATCACAATAATGTTTAGAGGAAGGCACTCCACATATTCCTGTTGGAATAATAACCAAAGATTTATCCCAGTTTGATGTAGAATAGATATGACGATGGGAAGCGCCATGATTGGGATAAAAAGGCTCTTCAAAGGGGTAAGAAAAAGGGCTTACTGTATGAAAGCTGCCACCAACCTGATAAGGGCCTCTGTTCAACCTGAAAATTAAAGCTAAAATTTTTGATGACCCCAGGGGATGTTTGAGTGTAAATTTATGTAAATCTCCCCATTTCCATTTTGAGACTTTTTGCGACAATTCACTTTCCAGACGTTTAATTGTATTTGTAAATGCTTCTATAATATTATCTTCAAGTGTTTCATTTTTATCAGTTGTATTAATATTATCTGTCCACGCAGATTCACCTTTAATTCTCAATTTATCCAAAAGGCAGGTTGGCACAAGATCCTGTTTAATGAACTCTTTAAACAATTCGTCTCCCAATTCATCGTAAAAAACTGATTTTACAAGTTCATGATACATTACTTCAAATATCGCAGCAGCCACACTTTTTTTATCCATTGTAAAATCCCACTCTTTTAGTAATTCGAAAGCTATTGTTTCTGATTTTGTCATTTTATCGTTGTAAGATTCCAATACAGGTATAAAAAGAGCTGTAAACTTAGCTGCAAATAATGAAGTCTGGTTCCTTTGCAAAGCAGCAAAAGAAGCCAGATCGTGCAGATTTTTTAATTTTAATTCATTTACAATAACATCATAACGATTTGGCAGA
>CAZLXM010000024.1:0-40979 GCA_964563105.1 uncultured Bacteroidaceae bacterium | reverse complement strand
CCAGTAACTTATATAAAATGGATAATCGTCACTAACGGTCATATTATTTGCAGATGCAACGAAACCACAGTCAGGGTTATACTCAAAGGGCAATTTTTCGAATGGCACAATTCCTCTCCAATCGTATAATGATGTGTCACCCGGATAAAACATTGCCGGGTCCCCATGTCGTATAGGTACACCACCAGTGGTCTGCAGGCCAATATTTCCTTTTGTATCTGCATATACAATATTTTGGGCTATAGAGATAAAATGCCTGGCTGCATCCCTGAATTCATCCCAATTTTTTGCCCTGTTAAATTTATAGATTGAAAGTACTTCGTTACTATACTCCTTCCCGATCCATCTCATTGAAATAACATGATCCTTAATATTTTTAATTTCAGAAATTATTGGGCCTCTGTGTGTAAAACGATTATATCCTATAACTGTTTGACCTTCTTTAGTGTTTATATTTTCTTCAACAATCCTCAGATCAAGCCATTCGCCATTACACAAATATTTTAAAGTGTCCGTTTCATTCAGTGTTTCTATATAAAAGTCCATATCATCCAACATAACATTAGTCATTCCCCAGGCGATACTATCGTTATGACCGCAAACAATAAAAGGCTGACCGGGAACAGCCACACCGCTAACATTCAGTTTGCCATTAACGATCTGGTGCATCTGATACCAAATTCCGGGAGCATTAAGTTCCAGATGCATATCATTTGCCAGAAGGGGCATTCCGGTTACACTTTTTGATCCGGACACTGCCCAGTTATTTGATGCTCTCAGTATACGTAATCCCATATTTGAAATAACTGAATCTGCCTTATTTAATGCTGTTTCAAATTCAACTATGCCGTCAGGCCCGGTAAAAATTGGTTCATTCTGTAAATTCAGATCAGGGATTAATTCTGCGGCTTTACCTGAATCCACTATCTGAGATATTTTAAATAGTACGGATTCTATATCCCAGGACATTGTGAGACTCCATGACATGTAACCAATAAGGTTAATTGAATGAATGAGCTCCCAGGGGTCAGGTTTATAGCCCAAAATGGTGAATTCAAGAGGCAGTGATTTATATTTACTATTAATATACTGATTTACTCCATCAGAAAATGCCTCCAAACATTTTCTTACTTCTGTTTCTGTACTGTCAAGTACTTCATAAGATTTCCTGCTAAATTCAAGTGACCTGAAAAGCAGATCCGCCCCGGCAAATTCTTTACCAAATATTTCAGATAATCTCCCTGTTGTAAGCCTTCTTAGTAAATCCATCTGCCACAGCCTGTCCTGAGCCATTACAAAACCAGTTGCCCTGTAGACATCTTCTTCATTATCAGCAAAAATATGAGGAATACCCACACTATCTCTCAATATCATAACTTCTTCAGACAACCCTTGCAGAGTAAAATCATCAGTATAATTTGGGAGACCTTTTGAGGAAATAATCCTGATAAAAACACTTCCTCCGATTATTATTAGAAGTATTATAATACAAAGACTAATTATGAGTTTTCTAATAACTTTCATATTCACATAATTTTAAGATTAGTTGTATTCTTTTTAAATGGTTTCCCGAAATTAGAAAGAATACTTTCTGATTTTTGATTTTTTTCCTGTTCCTGTATTATCCGGATCAAATATATTTTTACAGATTCAATTTTTGTTTTTTATAAAAGACTTTTCATCTTGTTTAATACATCCGGTTGCTATCAGATATTGAGCTATAACATAACTTGACATTATTAGAATTCTGGCGAAATCTATTTTTTGATAAAACTTATTTATAGCAAGCATGGAATCTGAAATAACAAAAAATAAAGCGCCCAGGGACACCAACATGAAGCTCACACCGTTAACCTTTCCATGCCGGTTTAATGCCGCAAGAAACATTGTCAGAATAAGGAAAGTGTAAATAATTACCGGAACTCTCATATCTCCAAGTCCACGGTATAACAACCATATAATTAATGCCCCGTATGCTATAACCAGAAACAGTAAATATATCCTTCGATTTAAAACAGGATTTCTGCCTTTAGGCAGAAAAAATGCAATTATATAGCTTATCTGTGTTAAAGAAAAAAAACTTATAGCTATCAGAAAAAAAACTGTTTTATTAACTTCAATACAAGATCTATTTCCGGAAACATAAAAGAAGATATCGCCAAGCCAGGCAAAAAATAATCCTGAAAGAATTAAAATATGTAAAAAACAATATCTTTTCTTTACTTTATAATGATAATAAATCATTAATGCAGGAATAATAGTTGCCTTAAGAATAAGTGTCGGATAGAATAATTTATAAGCATCGAGGACTAGTACCAGAAGTCCGATTGCAAAGTAATAGACTGTAAAAACGGGGTTTTTCATAGAATCACCAAAAAACTGTTAGATGAATTCTTTCAATTTTCAATGTGTAATAAAATTATTTAGTTTAAAAATACATATTTTTTTTAGTTAAAAACAATTCTTTATTATAAAATAAGCATTTCAGAAAATATTATTAAATTGCTAACCTAAACTAAATAAAAACCTTTATGTATAAAAATCCGGGAGTTTTTGCCATAATATTTTTTTCATTTTGTATGATATGTACTGCGCAGCCAGGTGAAAAAGTCAAAACAGGCTGGAATTTAGGTGCACTTCCTTCAATTTCATATGATGCTGATCTTGGATTTCAATACGGAGCACTTGCAAATCTTTATTATTATGGAGATGGTTCTTTATATCCAAAATATCTTCATTCTCTATATTTTGAAGTTTCCAGATTTACTAAAGGTAGTGGTTTAAATCGTTTTTTTTATGATTCTGATCAATTGTTATCCGGTATTCGTTTTACTTTTGATCTAAGTTATATTACTGATCCAAAAATGGATTTTTTCGGGTTTAATGGATATGAAACGTCATACAGAAAGGAATTTACGGAAGAAAATAATTCAGCTTCTTATATATCAAGAGTTTTTTATGCTTATGATCGTAAAATGTTCAGGACAAAAATTGATCTAAGCGGAAAATTATCTGGTAAAAATCTCAATTGGTTAACCGGATTTGCCATTTATAATTTTCAAACATCTCCTGTTAACAGGTCAAAATATAATCTTCCTGAAGCAGAAACCTTATTTGAGAAATATATTAACTGGGGGCTTATTGCAGATAATGAAAAAGATGGAGGATGGGTAAATTATCTGAAAGCTGGTTTATCTTACGATTCAAGGGATAACGAACCTAACCCTATGAAAGGACTATGGGCTGAAGCAGTAATACAATTTGCCCCGGGATTTTTGGGAAACGGTGATTTTGATCACACAAAATTTTCCTTAACCCAAAGACAATATTTCACCATTATTGAAAAAAATCTTTCATTTGCGTACAGACTTACGTATCAACAATCTTTAGGAGGAGGAAATGTGCCATTTTTTGCCCAGCCATTAATAATTACCTCATACTTAAGGCGCTATGTATCGCAAGGCTTGGGAGGTGCACAAACTTTAAGAGGTATATTGAGGCACAGAATTGTTGGTGACGGCCTTTTTTACGGTAATGCAGAGTTTAGATGGAAAATTACACGTTTTCAGCTTATTAATCAGAACTTTTATATAGCTATAAATCCTTTCTGGGATTTTGGTTTAATAACCAAAGAAATTGATTTAGGCAAAAACTTAAATTCCCTGGATTATGGTGAAGGTTTTGAAAAAAGTGACTTTTTTACCGGGAAAAAAGATAAATTACATCAAAGTTTAGGAGCAGGTTTAAAGATAGCCATGAATGAAAACTTTATTCTGTCTGTTGATATGGGGAAAGCACTTGATAAACAGGATGGAGATTCAGGACTTTATATTGGACTTAATTTCTTATTTTAAATATTATTTCAATTTTAAAAATAAATTATAGAAACCATGAAATCAAATCGTCGCGATTTTTTAAAAACAACTATTATTGGAGCAGGCATTAGTACTTTCGGCCTTGCATCCTGTGTAAATGAAAAAAGCCCTGGAATTAAACAAAAAAAGCATACTCAAAGGTTTAATATGAGCGGGTATGGAGCGCCAAAAATTGACAGGGTCCGTGTAGGTTTTGTAGGTTTAGGGATGAGAGGCCCCGGGGCTGTCAGTCGAATGTCACAGATTGAGCCTGTTGAAATTGTAGCACTTTGTGACAAATTACCGGAAAGGGTAAAAAAATGCCAGGAAATCCTTAAAAGGTCCGGGTTACCGGAAGCCAAAGAATATAGTGGCTCGGAAGACAGCTGGAAAGCAATGTGTGAAAATCCCGATATCGATCTTATATATATAACAACTCCCTGGAAATTTCATACGCCTATGGCGCTTTATGCCATGGAAAACGGCAAACATGCTGCAACTGAAGTGCCTGCCGCCCTTACTGTAGATGAAGCCTGGGCATTAGTCGAAACTTCAGAACGTACACGTAAGCATTGTATGATGCTGGAGAACTGTTGTTATGACTTTTTTGAAATAATGACACTTAATATGGCCCAACAAGGTTTCTTTGGAGAACTGGTCCATGCAGAAGGTGCATACATTCATGATCTGGTTAGTCTTAACTTCAACAAAACCGGTTATATGGATATGTGGAGATTGCTTGAAAATCAAAAATCCGGAAATCTATATCCAACTCATGGTTTAGGGCCTATATGCCAGGCTATGAATATAAACAGGGGAGACAAGATGGAATATCTGACATCAATGTCATCGAATGACTTTATGATGGAAGAAAAAGCCAATGAACTTGCTAAAACTGATGACTTTTTTCAACCTTTTGCAAATCATAAATACAGGGGGAATATGAATACTTCCCTGATACGTACCGCAAAAGGAAAAACTCTGCTGGTTCAGCATGATGTAACTTCACCAAGGCCTTACTCAAGAATCCATATAATAAGTGGTACTAAAGGATTCGCACAGAAATATCCTTTACCAGGCCGTATATCAACAGGTCATGACTGGTTAAAAGAAGAGGAACTCCAGGCAATAACAGAAAAATATACTCCGGAAATTATTAAACGTGTTGGAGAAGAGGCAAAAAAAGTTGGGGGCCATGGCGGAATGGATTTCATTATGGACTGGAGACTTATTGATTGCCTTCGTAATGGTTTGCCTTTGGATCAGGATGTTTATGATGCAGCTTTATGGAGTGTAATTACCCCTCTCAGTCAGTGGTCTCTAAACAACAGGTCAAATTCTATTGATGTACCTGATTTTACATGTGGTTCATGGGAAAATAACAAGCCTGTCAACCTTCACCTTGAGGGAGGTGCAAATACAGGTATCCGTGACAGAAGGAGAAATCCCGAACTTCAATTGAATGTTGGCTGATAAACCTGTCAGAAAGAAAATATTTCTTTTTAAAAAAGATAATATTCCCCAAAGAGCAGCTTTTCCTGTAATTGATGCACATAACCATTTATGGGGGCAAAAAGAAGCCGGAAAAATAGTAGAAGTTATGGATATTACAGGAATCTCAGCTTTTTGTGATGTTACTGCAAATATACAGATTGAATTTGGCGGTGGAGGTTATACCTTATCTGAAGGGAATATACATGATTTTTTTAAGAACTTTCCGGAAAAATATCCCGGAAGGTTCTATTGTTTTACTATGGCATCATTTGCCCGGCCGATTTCTAAACCATTATTTACTGACCATAAAAAATTCGTCGCCCAATGCATTGAAACCTTGCATAAAGATCATGAAGCAGGAGCAAAAGGTTTAAAAATTTTAAAGGAGCTGGGACTGCATTTTAAAGATTCGAAAGGCAACCTGATCCTTCCTGATGATGAAAGATTAGCTCCAATATGGGAAGAAGCTGCAAAGTTAAAAATGCCTGTTTTAATCCATCAGGCGGATCCATACGGATTTTTCGAGCCTGTAACGCCTGAGAATGAACATTATGAGGCTCTGCTAAAATATCCTTCATGGAGTTTTGCAGATCCTAAGTTTCCCCGTAAGCCTGAACTTCTCAAAAGAAGAGATATGCTGATCAAACAACATCCCGGGACAACCTTTATTCTTCCTCATTTTGCAAATTTTGCGGAAAATATAGACTATGTTTCTCAATTATTGGATGAGAATAAAAATGTCTATATTGATTTTTCTGCCCGTCTTGATGAACTTGGACGACAGCCTTATTCATCCCGCAAATTTTTCATTAAGTATCAGGACAGAATAGTTTTTGGCAGTGATATGCCGGCCGGGATCGACAGTTCCGTTGAAATGTATCAAACTTATTTCAGGTTTCTTGAAACTTATGACGAAGCATTTTATTCTCCTGATTATAACGGGACTTTTGAAAGGGCAAGATGGCCAATTTGCGGTATTGGATTACCACGCCCTGTATTAAAAAAGATTTATTATAAAAATATTCTTAATATTATTCCTTCACTTAAAAAGGAATTCAAAATTATTTATCCTAATATTAAAGAAAGGAGTTAGTTATGATTAAGTCTAAAGTTGGATTTATTGTTTTTGGTGTTCATAAGGACGGACTCAAAGATCCCACGGGCATCCCGTTCATTGATGATGCATTGATAAAAAATACTAAAAAGGCTCTTGTTGATGCGGGTTTAGAACTCGTTGAACATGATGTAATACTCGCAACAAAAAAAGAAGCAAAAGAATGTTTTAATAAATTCAAAAAACTGGACGACGTTGATGCTATAATTCTTTTTTCAGGGACCTGGATATGGGCTTCTCATTTAATCGGTGCTGTTCGTGATTATGCAACAACAGGAAAAGGAATTGTTTTGTGGACTGTTCCCGGAAGTCAGGGTTGGCGGCCTGTAGGAGGTTTTGTTATGCAGGGGGCATTCAAGGAGATTGGTTTAAAACACAGATTCATTTATGGACATTATAATGACAAGAAGGAGATTGAAAAGATAAGTTCTTATTGCCGTGCCAGTGCCCTGAAAAATCTTTTAAATATGAGCACTATCGGAACTTTTGGAGGAAGAGGCATGGGACAAACTTGCGGTGCTGCTGATCCTTCGCAGTGGATGAAAATGTTTGGTATTGACATTGATTCTCGGGATACAACAGAACTTATACGTACAGCTAAGGAAATAAAACCGGAAGATGTTAATAATGCAAGACAGGAACTTCAAAAATATTTTGCTGAAACCATTAAATCTGATGAGCAGGCTGACCGTTCAATAAGGTTATATCTTGCAATTAAAAAGTTAATAAAGGCTAACGAATGGGATTTTTATACAATTCAGTCATTTCCCGGGATGGCAAGCGATTATAGTGCCACTTGTTTTGCACAAAGTATGATGTTACAGGAAGGTATTGGAACTTCAACTCTTGGAGATTTTAATACTGCAATGACTGTGAAATGTCTTACGGAATTAAGCCATGAACCGGTATACTATGGAGATTTACAATATGTTGATAAAGCTGCCGGTGAGATCAAAATTATTGGTGACGGAGCCTGTCCCCCATCACTTGCCGGCAAAATTGGCCCCGCAGGATTTGCCGAACATGGTATTCCTACTGAAGGAGAAGCAGGAGGTTTATCCGTAAAACTTGTATGCAAACCAGATGAAGGTGTTATTGCGCGCCTTGGCAGAAATAACGGGAATTTTGAAATGGTAATTACAAGATGTAGCATTTATGAACCACCTGCTGATCAGATAGAAGAACGTAAAAATGAATGCGGTATCCCGTTTTGGCCACATGGCTTTATTAAAGTTCACTGCAATATCGAAGATTTATTGCAGGCATGGAATAATGAATATGCCTGTCTTGGATATGGAAAACATTTGTATGAAGAGTTGCTGGCATTCTGTGAGCTTACAGGTATCAAAGCAATAGCATTATAAAAAATGTTATTATGCCACTAATACTGGATAGAAATCATGTTCTTGATGTATATTCAAGTGCTGCCATGAAAAAATGGCTCATTCCCACTTTTTGTTCGGAAAATCTTACTACAACTGAAGCAATACTTTCTGCAGCACTTGAATACAGTCAAACAATCAGTCAACCCAATCTTCCGGTAACTATAGCTATTACTAACCAATACAGCCATAGAAGCCAATCAGCCAATTATACACACACAAAACAATGGGATATTGGCCTGAAGCTTTTTTTGGCTGATATTCATGTACTAACGTCTAAAGGCTCACCATTTGAGAAACTGGATGTAATGATTCATCTTGATCATACACAATGGGATAAAGATGAAGTATTACTTAGCTGGGATATGAACCAGTTTTCAATGATAATGTATGATGCATCAACTTTACCTTTTGAGCTTAACATCCAAAAATCAGCTGAATTTGTTGAAAAATTTAAACATTTAATTGTAATTGAAGGTGCCTGTGATGAAATTATTGATGCTGAAGGAACTGCTGTTAGTGATCTGACAACACCTGAAAAAGCTAAAAGATACCTAAAAGAAACTGGAGTAGATTTTATTGTTGCCAACCTTGGGACAGAACACAGGGCCAGTGCTTCAGAACTAAAATACCATGGTGATCTCGCTAGAGAAATAAGCAAAATTACCGGTCCTAAGCTTGTATTACATGGGACATCATCTGTTAAAAAAGAACAAATCAAGGATCTCTTTTCTGATGGAATCGCTAAAGTAAATATCTGGACTACTTTGGAAAGAGACAGTACACCTTTTTTGTTTGAAGAAATGATATCAAATGCATCATTGTTGATTGGCAGCAAAAAAACACAGGATATGATAAACAGAGGGTTATTAGGAAATGCTGTTGAAAAAAACAGCAACCCTTCTCTCTCCTATTATACCACTCTTTACCGGCAGGATATTGTTTTTGAGAAAATGAAAGATATCGTAAAGGAATATCTGCAACTTTGGTATATTTAACCTAATTATATATCAATGCATCATTATCTGGGAATTGACATTGGGACAAGCGGCTGTAAGGCTGCACTTTTTGATAATGATGGTATTTTAAAACATACAGCTTATCGGGAATACAATATAATTTCCTCATATCCGGGATGGGCAGAGTTAGATTCTGATGAAGTCATAAAGAAATGTTTTGAAGTTATCAGGGAATCAGCCGGCTATTCTAACAAAGGAAAAATCAGGGGCATAGGAATATCATCACAAGGTGAAGCATTTACTCTTCTTGATAAAGGAGGAAATGCGCTCACCAATGCTTTTGTATCATCCGATATCAGAGCTGATTCATATGTTCACAGCTGGACCCGCCATTTGGGTGAAGAGAAATTATATAAAATAACCGGGCATACTCCACATCCGATGTTTTCACTGTTTAAACTTCTGTGGATCCGGGATAATATGCCTTCATGCTGGAAAAAGTCATATAAAATCCTATGCTTTGAAGATTTATTATCTTTCAGGCTGGGAGTTAAAAGCCCTGCTTTAGGATATTCACTTGCCGGCAGGACCATGCTTTTTGATATTTTGGGACATACCTGGAATACTGAGATCCTCAATTCAATTGGTTTATCGGAATCACAACTGGCAACTCCACTCCCTTCAGGATCAGTTTCAGGAAATATAAGTAAAGAGACTGCACGCTTGTTAAATCTTCCTGAAGATACTTTAGTAGTAACAGGTGGGCACGATCAGGTCTGTTCGGCTCTTGGGGCAGGTGCCATAGAACCAGGAGTAGCAGCTTATACGTCGGGCACAGTTGACTGCATTACGCCTGCTTTTAGAAATCCGATATTTAATGACGAATTAAGAAAAAATAATTTATGTACTTATGATCATGCAGTTCCGGGAATATATGCAACTGTTGCTTTTAGTCTTACGGGAGGGAATATTTTAAAATGGTTCAGGAATAATTTTGGAAGTCCTGAAGTAGCAGAAGCCATACGATTAAACAAAAATCCTTATGAAGTATTACTGGAAAGCCTTCCCGATCAACCCTCAAAACTATTAGTCCTTCCATATTTCACTCCCTCAGGAACCCCTTATTTCTCAACTTCGGTAAAAGGAGCAATATTAGGACTTGAACTTAGCACACCACGTGAAGAAGTATTAAAAGCTTTGTTGGAAGGAGTTTCACTAGAAATGAGGCTTAACCTGCATATTCTGGAACAGGCAGGTTATAAAATCAATGAACTTCGGGTCATTGGGGGAGGTGCCAAATCAAGGATATGGAATCAACTCCGGGCCGATGTCACCAGAAAGCCAATATCGGTCCCTGATGTAACTGAAGCCGGATGTATGGGGACAGCAATCCTCGCAAAAGCAGCCTGTACTGGCTTAAATGCCTTTCAGGTCATAGAAAACTGGATTAAAACCTTTAATATAATTCATCCGGACAGGACAGATATTTACGATAAAAAGTTTAAAATATATAAAGAATTATATGGGGTTATATCAAAAATCCAAATATAAGCCCTTTAAACTCAATACATCAGAATATTCCTGTTTTCAAAATAAATTCGGAAAAACTTAAAAATTTTAAACAATAAAAAATAAAACGTAAATATTTACTCTAAATTTTTCAATCAGTAATCATTAAAATTTAAAATCGACTCCTAAAGCAGCAACTGAAGCAGCACGTTTATAGGTTTCATGGTAAATTGTCCCGAATTGTTTTATATAGCTTTTATATATGGTAGTCATAAATCCAAGATTAATGCCTATATTTTGAGTAATGAAATATCTTCCTCCAAGCCCTATGGAGCCCGAACTCAGATTATGGCTCATATCACTGTGAAAAGCATTATTTACTCCGGTTTTTGTTAAAAGAAAGCCAGTACTTAAAAGTAAGTTATCAGTTAAATCATATTCTACTCCGATTGCAGCTTCCCAGAAATTTTTATCAATAACTTCAGAATTATTCACAAATACATTATTTATCTTTTTTCCATAGTTGGCATTTTTATCAAGATATATATGGTATCCGGCTGAAATATTTAATTTATCAATTGGCCTGATCCCCACACCAACAGATATATTTGCCGGCATATCACTTGCAGTTTCTGCGCCATCAGGGAACATTCCAACATCATCCTTAGTAGTTTTATTTGTAAGTGTAATTTTTGCCAGGTGCTCATAACGTATTGACACATTAAAATTTTCATTAAAATTATAATTCAGTCCAATAACAGGGGCGAATCCGTTCCCACTCTGAATTGCGTCAACAGCTTTATCTCCGGTATATAAAGCATTATAACTCATGGTAAGTGCTTTTTTCCCAAAAATGGAATCAGCAGCACTATGTAGCATATCCTGGGCTTCCTGAACTGAAATACCAGCAGGATTCCCATCTGCTGCCATTATCAGTTTTTGTATATTTGGAATATGAACAGCAGGAAATCCATATCCGGCTGCATCAGCTAATAAAATATTACCGAAACCCGCATCAATAAGATTATTCAAAGCATTAGCCAAACCAGGGGCTGTAGTAGTAGCCCATTCTGTAAATGTAGTGGCTCCGTCAGAGAAAAATTCGGAAGCTAAAACCATCTTGCTTCCGTCATATTTGTCCCCAAACGCTGGTTGGTTTGGATTAATTGAAATATTTTTCAAAAAGCCATTATATTCATTTTTAGAAGTTAACATTCTAATTCCTAAACTAACTGATAAATTCTCGGTCAGGGCGTAGGCTGCATTAGCCTGAAAACCCCAGATAAGAGATTTTCCATCAAATTCTGTATCAATACTATATTTGCTTGTTGGTATATTGCTACTAGTAAGAGTTGCGGGAAGAACAGCAACCATTTGCTCAAATGATGGTAATCCATCCTCAAAGAATGCACTGCCACCTCCGCCAATAGGATTAACATTTAAGGAAAATGCAAGTTTGTTTGCTTTATAAACACCATAGACTGAAGGGAATAAAGGTGCTGATACTGTACCAACAAATTCATCCCTGTTCATTCCGGGAAAGGTGCTTACTATAGTTCTTTTCTGTGAAATAAACTGATTATTCAGGGAAAGATGAAATCCATCCTGAAGAAAAACAAGCCCGGCAGGATTATAATAAGCAGCGTCAATGCCTAATGAGGCATCACGGGCGGGCATACGTATAAATGATGCACTTTGATTGGTATTTGTAACTATCCCGCCGGCAAACAGGCTAATGCTAAGAATAGCAGCAGCAAAAAAGGTTAAAAGTTTTTTCATACATCTAATTTTTTAGTTTTTAATATAATAAGCATATCAATAACCCGTCAGGCTAATTTTTAAAGCTCTCTGTGCACATTACTGAAATTATCAGTTTATATTTGCGCCTACTCCGTGATTGAATTATTGTATAGCTTATAATTAAGGACACTAAGTTAAATTTATAATGAATATTTACAAAAAATTATACCAAAGAAAAGAGTATATCCTTAATTTTTTATATGATTATTTTTAAACGCCAGAGTATCTAATACTTAGCGCACATTAGAAAGATAAGGAATAAAATTAATTTTCGAATTTATTATTTTTTATCTGTTATTTTGCAACGATTTAAATGATGGATAAACATTAACCCGATAAAATGCCGGAATCTAAAAATTATTATATATTATGGAATTAGCAAAACAATCGGGCTTCTTTTCCTGGTGATTAAATTCATATTTTTACATTTTATAATAATTAGATCTTGTTTAAAATATTTAAGTACATACAATTTTTATTGAACTCCGGTATACAAATAAGAAACAGGCAATATCCGAAAATTGTACAGGATCTGATTTCAGACATTTTTGTCTTTATGGAATTTCCATATGAAGAAAAAATTAGAAGTTTGCGTCAAAAAATTAAAAATGACAAAATCTTTATTAATAGTACCAGTTATGGGGCCCCTTCAAAACTACAATTTAAGCATAGGCTCAGTACCGCAGAAATAATGAAAATTACTGGTGTACCTCATAAAACAGGAAAACTTTTATTTGCTCTTGCAAAAAAAATTCAACCCTCAACTATATTGGAATTGGGAACCGGAATCGGTATCAGCACATTTTATCTGGCATTGGGATATCCGGAAGCAAATTTAGTTACAATTGAAGGATCACAGGAAAAATCAGATTATGCCAAAAATCTCTTAAATCAGGAAGGTTTTAGTGATATACAGTTTTGTACCGGTTATTTTGATGATCTCCTGCCCCTGAAAATCGCAGAGTTGACCCATCCGCTCCTTGCATTCATTGATGGTAATCACAGATATTCCTCAACAGTTGAATATTTTAATATTCTTATCAACTATGCAAATGATAATACAATTATTATCTTTGACGATATATACTGGTCAAAGGAAATGGAAAGAGCATGGAGATATATATCACTAAATGAGAAAGTGAGAATCAGCATTGATACATTCCATTCAGGGATTATTTTTTTTAACAGAGAATTGCCAAAACAACAAATTAAATTAAACTTTTAACGCTGTTATAGCGTTATAAAATAAATCAATTTTATATTAAAATGAATTAATTGTATTAATATATTGTCTAATTTTTTAAATTGAGACGAGCAAAAAATTAAAACAAATTTTATTTCTTCATATTAATTAAAAAAGATAATATAAAAATAAGTTAATATATTCAGGAATACATTAAAACCACTTTTAAATGAAATCTGTCATACATCTCAATAACATTGTAAAACATTATAAAATAGGGACTATAATTGTTGAAGCCCTCAGGTCTATTTCCATTGATATCAAAGAAAATGAATATGTAGCCATTATGGGGCCTTCCGGGTCAGGTAAATCTACTTTAATGAACCTGATTGGTTGCCTGGATACCGCTACCAGCGGTACTTATGTTTTAAATGGAATTGATGTGAGCAAAATGAGCGACGACAGGCTTGCAGAAATAAGAAATAAAGAAATAGGTTTTGTTTTTCAGACTTTTAATCTTTTACCACGTTATACTGCCGTTGAAAATATTATGCTTCCACTGATATATGCGGGTATTCCAAAGAATGAAAGATATGAGAAAGCTTTAAAAGTAGTAGAGGATGTAGGATTAAGTGACCGGATGGAACATAAGCCAAATGAATTATCTGGCGGACAAAGGCAAAGAGTGGCCATTGCACGTGCAATGGTAAATAACCCTTCTATTATTCTTGCGGATGAGCCAACAGGTAATCTTGATTCTAAAACTTCTGAAGATATAATGGCATTATTTGCAGAAATACATCGTAAAGGAAATACAATGATCCTGGTTACTCATGAACCTGATATTGCTATGCATGCACACAGGATAATCAGGCTTAAAGATGGTTTGGTAGATGATGACTATATTAATAAAGAAGCCAGGACTTCCATGGCTTTCAAATAATTCAAATTCGCCATAAATTGAAAATATATACAAAAAACGGTGATCAGGGGTTTACTTCTTTAAGTAGTGGCAGGAGAATTTCTAAAAGTGATATCAGAATTGAAACATATGGTACAATAGATGAATTAATCTCTTATATAGGCCTTCTTGGAGATTTATATAATGGTGATCATTATAAATCTTTCCTTATCGGAATTCAAGACAGGCTCATGACTATTGCTTCTATTTTAGCATGCGATAATGACATGCAAAATATTAAACTTCCATTACTTAATGATGAAGATATTATCAGACTGGAAAATGAGATTGATTTTATTGCTTCAAAATTTGCACCATTAAAGTCTTTTATTTTACCAGGAGGAAATCCAACTGTTTCTGTATGCCATATAACCAGGGCTGTTTGCCGCAGGGCTGAAAGGACAGTTACCAGGTTATCAGAAAAATCGGAGCTTAATCCATTAATTTTAAAGTATTTAAACAGATTATCAGACTTTCTTTTTATGTTTTCAAGATTGATTTCCAGCGATTTAGGCTTATCTGAAATTAGCTGGGACCCAAAGTTGTAATATTTAAAAAATTTTTTATCTTCGCGCAATTTTCGAGGACCCTATTTTTTAGTATTCCAAAAAAATTTTTTTATCATGTATTGGACACTTGAATTAGCTTCAAAACTTGAAGACGCCCCCTGGCCAGCCACCAAGGAGGAATTGATCGATTATGCAATCAGATCGGGTGCCCCTATGGAAGTAATTGAAAACCTTCAGGAAATAGAAGATGAAGGTGACATATATGAAAGTATTGAAGACATTTGGCCGGATTATCCCAGCAAAGAAGATTTCTTTTTTAATGAGGATGAGTATTAATCAATGTTGGCGGAAGAATATTTTCTTCCGCCGGCTGATTTTTTACAGCCGGATATTTTTATCTGATCCATTCAAAAATATCATCCTTATTTAATGGCCTATACTCACCATACCATTTAAAATTTTCAAATAAAGCTTCTTTTTCGGGTAATTTTTCTATTGGATAAAATATTGCATCAGGACGGTTTACAAACAATATTTTATTAAATTTTCTATTTTCCAAAAAGATAACCATATTTGAACCTGCTGCTTTATTCACTCCAACCAGCTCTTCCCTGTCCCTGGCATAATATAATGTTTCGCCATTCCCGTCCACCTCTATCATTACAAGCTCATTATCCTGGAAATATCCATGCATATCCCTCCCTTTAATCTGATTAAATTTTGCTGAATCTTCCATTGAAGAAATAAATGCAGAATTTTCCAAAATGATTTTGGATAACTTTCTTTCTTCAGTGAAAATAGTTATATGTTCTGCTGTCAATTGGTTTTCCTCAGACCACAATACCGGTTCACCAAAAAATCTGAAAGCAGAATCAGCATCTGAATATACTAATGAATCACATTTGCCCTGTATATCATGCCTGAATATTTTAACATGATAAAATGCTTTTATAATCCGAAGATCAGGTATAGTATCATTTACGGATATAAGAGTATCGGCATGCACAAAAAGAGAATCTTCTTTATCTATTTGTATCATAAGGGCCCTATGGGTAATCATTGCATATCCTGTTTTTTCATTATAAAGGCCATAGTTACCTTTTAAAATTATCTGTTGCGTGGTATCAATTAATTCCACATTGTTTACAGCTTCACCAAATCCTGTATCCCGCTCATAATAAAGACTGTCACCAGCCAGCGTCCTTTCTCCTGTTTTAAGTGAAGCATTCAGGCTAAATCTTGAAATATTATTTTTAGTATCATACCAGCCATTTTCGCAATAAATAATGTTTTCTTCACTTACAATATTTGTAGGGCCCAGAAAATAGGCAACTTCGGTAACAGTATTATATTTGAGGGTATCGGAATACATGGTATATTCCGGATTAACAATCACCACAGAATCTTTAAAGAAAAAAAGTTTTTCCTGTGCATAATAATATCCCAAAGTACTGGTAAGATTGTTATTTCCATTTATTATGTTACCTCCATTATGATAGTATCCTATATCCTCAATAAGGTCATAATCAATAAAACGAGTAGTAAGAGTGGTTTCTTTATCAATTAATTTAACATTACCGCGCATTTGTGCCTTCCGGTTATTACCGGTATATTTTAAAAAGTCGCTATATAGATGAAGAGAATCTTCTCTCCAGATATGTACTCTGCTAAATGCGTCAAGTGTATTGGTTTCAGGATAATAATGTGCACTATCGCAACTCATCAACATGTCTTCATGTTGAAAACGGACATTACCTAAAAGACGACTTGCTTTATTTCCAAGAGAGTTATCAAATTCTGTAATATCTGCATTTAATATTTCAATTCTCTTTACTTCCTGTCCTCTGGCAGAATTAATATAAATCAGAAATAAAATAAATAATATAATGATACGACATATCCCTGATTCCATAAACTGAATAAATAAATTATTCTCAAAGAGAAATATCATTGGACGATCCAGCCATCTTTAAGAAATTCACAGGATTGAAGGGCATCATCAACTTTAATATATGTTTCCTTCTGTTTCTCCTGTATCCATTTCTGTATCACTTTCATATTTTTTTCTCTTAATGCCAAACTTTTAAAAAGATGATAATCTAACTGAAGATCTGCCCTATGAGGCTCAGTTCTTGATTTCAGTTTTACGATTTTATAAATAATTTTTCCATTTTTATCTGTTGATTCAAATGGTTCTGAAATACCTGCAATTGACATATCTCTCAAAACAATATAATCTTTTGTTTCCAACTGACTATATTCAAATAATGAGGAGTTATCCTGTGGATTAATTACCAGGCCCCCACTTATTCTGGTATCCTTATCTTCCGAAAAATAACGGGCAGCATCTAAAAAGCTAATACTATCATCTTTTATCAGCTTTGCAATTGAATCTAACCTGACTATTGCTTTATTTCTGGCTTCAGAAGACACAGTAGGTTTCAAAAGTATACGCCGGGTATTAACCCTTTCATCCCTTCTTTCAATTAACTGAATAATATGAAAGCCGAATGCTGATTCAACAATTTTAGAAACTTGTCCTTCTTTTAAACTAAATGCAATTTTTGCATACTCCGGATCGAGGTCCCCCTTGCTAAAAAACCCGATCTCTCCGCCATTTGATGATGAGCCATCTTCTGAATAAAGAATTGCTAAAGTTTCAAAACTCTCACCTTCAATTATTCTCCTACGTAATTCAAGAAGTCTTTCTTTGACTTCAAAAACAGCCTGATCTGATAAAACAGGATAAACTACTATCTGTTCATATTCAATCTGAGAATCAATAAATGGCAGGCTGTCTTTAGGGATTTTATTAAAAAATGAACGGATTTCCGAAGGAGTAACTGTAATATCTTCAGTAATATTTGCCTGCATTCTTTGGGTAATTAACTGATTTTTAAGAGGCTCTTTAAAGTCTGTTTTAATTTCCAGTATTGATTTATTAAAATACTCTTCAAGTTCTTCCCTTGAGCCGATCATATTAATAAATTGTTGTATCCTTTGTTCCAACTGCACCTGTACAGTTCCCTCAGCAACCTCTATACTGTCAATTTTCGCCTGGTTCAACATAAGTTTTTCTTCCAGCAGCTCTTTAAATATCATACATTTCATATCAGTATGATAATGCCCCTGCGCTGTATATTGCAAATATTGATTTTCAATATCTGACTGAAGGATCATATAATCACCTACAACAGCCACAACCCGGTCTAGTATGAAAGGCTGACTGAAAACTAAAGGATTAAATAACAAAAAAGTGAAAAATAAAAACAGTCTGTTCATTTCTTTTATTTATTAATAAATTTCGGCCTGATTTCGACTCAGGCCTTCCTTGTAAATAGAACTTTCAATTTCCTGCAACATCGTAATTTTTCTTTTATTCAGCAATACAGTTTTTATATCATTATAAACCATTTCAAGAGGTGCAGTATTCCTTTTAGGAATATGCTCAAAAATATGAATAAAATAATGAGCACTTGAATCGCTTGCCTCAAAATTTTTATTGTATGCAAGAATTCTTGCAGCATTATCGGTCCTAAAAGGTGTATTCTGTACAAATTCCTCGAAACTATACCAATTCCGGCTTTTTATAATTGCATTCTCTGCATATGCATTACAATATTGCTCAAGGTTTGCAAGATCTTCATCCCTTTCTGAACGATATAAATTAAATACTGTGGATATCTGTGGTGCACCAAAAGGGACCTTAATATAGGTTAACTTTACAACATCACTGTTCAACAAGTAATTAGAATTATTATCCCTGTAATATCTTTCTATTTCATCAGATAAAATAGTGGTATCCAGGCTCTGCTCAAGTAATTCCTGTTTGTATTTAAAAGTAAGCAATGAAGCTCTGTAATTTGCCACTTGTTTTTCCAATTCCTGATTTTTACCTGACAGATACTGCTCTGCTTTTTTCAATAAAAGCTGATCTCTGATCCACTCTTCTACAAGCCTTCTGGTAATACGAATACTATCTTCCGGCGATGCTGATTCTGGAATTTGATCCTTAATATCAGATGGATAAAGATAAATATTAAAAACCCTGCCAATTGGTTTTTCACCTTCCGGTTTCTGAAAATACTGGCAGGAAACCATAAATAGAAAGATACACTTTAATATAATTATCAATTTATTTATCATATCTTCTTTTAATTGACCTTTGATAAAATATCATTGTATATTTTAACGGTATATTTATCCCTTAGTTCACTAAGCCATTTTTTTTCAAGATGATCCTGATAATCAGAAATAACCATACCTCTGGTTTCATTCAGGCTTTTATATTCAGGTTTTAAAATTTTCCTGATAAACACGATGCTAATCTTTTCGTTATCATTAAATTCTTTTTGCGAACCTGGCCTCCAGCTTATATTATCAATATAATGATTTGTTCCTTTTTCAAATTTCCCGCTAATAAATTCAAAACATTTATCCAGAGTATCTTCGGGACATAATTTAGAAAGAAGAAAATCCTTACTAAAATTTTTCTTCTTACCATGTTTTGAAATTACCCTGCCGGCATCGTTAACCATATAATGATCATCAATTGTAACAATACAGGCTTCGGCCCTTTTATCCCATTTGTATTTACGATAGTTTTCATTAAAATAATTTTCCAATCCTGCTGTATCCTGAATTGCTTTATTCCAAATCATTTTTTCAGTAAGTTCAAACAATAATATTCCATCATGATATTCTTTAATAATAAATCGAAGTTCAGGATATTTAGTTTCAATTTTAGATTCTTCATAAGCAAATAACGTTTGCATACTAAACTTTTTGAATTCTTCGTTGACAAATGCGGGTATAGTTGATGGCTGATTATTTGCGGGAACTTTTTCCAGCCATCCGGCAAAATCTCCCATACTCACTTTTTTTTCTCCAATGGTAAACAGACACTTCTCCGGTCCGGGAACAGCTTCAGCTGACCATAAGCCCCTGAAGGCTTTGGAATCGACTAATGTGTAAAATTCTTCAAGTCTGTTCTGCTCCAGATGAAAGCCATATTCATCTTTAATTTTAGAGGCAAATTTTTGTTTTTCAATTTCCAAATAAACAGGAGAATTAAGACGTGTAAGAAGCTCTGATTTTTCTGTTTCAAAATCTCCGGGCAATTTTTTGTTCAATAATTTTATTATATGCCAGCCATAAGGGGACCTAAACGGTTCAGAAATTTCTCCTGTATCTTTCAGGGCGAAAGCTGCATTTTCAAATTCCTTTATCATCATCCCTGTTGAGAACCATTGAAGAACACCTCCATTAGATGCAGAATTCTTATCTTCTGAATATTTGAAAGCCACCTCTTCAAATGGGATACCTAAACCTAAACTATCTTTAATGGAAAAAATTTTTTTCTTTACAGATTCATTTTCAGAATCGGGAAAATTTTCAGGACAGGTCAGGAATATATGCGCTACCTGAAGATACCCGTTAGCCGGCCTTATTTCATGAACTTTTATAATATGATATCCAAACCTGGTCCTTACCGGCAAACTTATTTCATTTGCGGGGGTAGCATAAGCTGCCTCTTCAAATTCATAAACCATACGAAAAGCAGAAAACCATCCAATATTTCCCTTATTTGTTTTTGCTGACTGATCATCCGAGAAAGCTGTTGCAAGCATGCCGAAGTCTTCACCGTTAATAGCTGCCTGACGGATATCCATAATTTTATTCCAGGCCTTCAAAGTATCAGAAGGAGAAGCGCAGGGCTCAACGGCAATCAGGATATGACTTGCATTTATTTCTTTTAATGATTTTTCATATGTATGCTTAAGGAGTTCATTCAATGAAACAGAATCAACCATATAAGGTTTAATCAGTTCTTTACGATATTTATTAAATTCTTCTTTAAATGTTGTTGTTGTATCAAGCCCAAGGTTTTCAGCTTCTATAACCTTTAATTTAAAATCAATAAACTTCTCCAGATACTCTTCTGCACTTTGATTTTCACCGTTAATTGCAGGATTATTTTTTCTATAAAGTCTTTCAAATTCACCAATAGTAATATTACGGTCGGCTATTGTCATAATTATTTCTTCCTGTCCAAAAACAAATATTTTTGAAAATAAAAAAAAGATCAATGGAATTAGTCTTTTAATGCGTGATATCTTTCTTAAACCCGGGTTTAAAAAGTTAAGCACATTTATTTTCATTTTGAGAAACATAATACACGGCGACTAGGAGTACTTAATCTTTTTCAAAAATTTGGTTTATTAAACAACTTTCATAACAGCATTATTATCTGGAGTAATTAGGTGCTTCACGGGTGATTGTCACATCATGCGGATGACTTTCAGTAATTCCTGCATGAGTTATTCTTACAAACCCGGCTTGCTGCAGGTCCTTAATATTTGCCGATCCGCAATATCCCATTCCGGCACGTAAGCCACCGGTAAGCTGATACATAACTTCAGACAAAACTCCTTTATAAGGTACTCTTGCCTCGATCCCTTCGGGTACAAGCTTTTTGATATCATCTTCTGCATCCTGGAAATAACGGTCTTTGGACCCTGCTTGCATTGCCTCAATGGAGCCCATACCTCTGTAAGATTTATATTTACGTCCGTTATAAATAATTGTATCACCGGGGGATTCTTCCACACCTGCAAACAGGGAGCCGGCCATTATACTATTTGCTCCTGCAGCAATAGCTTTTACGATATCCCCTGAATATCGGACCCCTCCATCTGCTATTACAGGTATTCCGGTATTTTTCAATGCTTTTGCCACATCATAGATGGCTGAAAGCTGGGGCACGCCTACTCCGGCAATAACACGTGTGGTACAAATTGATCCCGGGCCTATTCCTACTTTAACTGCATCTGCCCCGGCATCATATAATGCTTTTGCCGCATCTCCCGTACCTATATTTCCAACCACAACATCTATTTCCTTAAATTTTTCCTTAACCATTTTCAGCATTGAAATAACACCCTCCGAGTAGCCATGGGCAGTATCAATAACAAGTGCATCGGCACCCGATTCCACCAGTATGCCAACACGCTCTTCAGCATCTGAAGTTACACCGATTGCAGCAGCAACCCTTAACCTTCCTCTCTCATCTTTGCAGGAATTAGGCCTGTCTTTGGATTTGGTAATATCTTTATAAGTAATGAGGCCAATAAGTTTATTATCACTATCAACAACAGGAAGTTTTTCAATTTTATGCCTTTGTAAAATTTCTGCTGCTTTTTCCAAATCTGTTTTTTGGGTAGTAGATACTATCTTATCTTTAGTCATTACTTCATCAATCGGTTTTTTCATATTTGATTCGAAACGTAAATCTCTGTTTGTAACGATTCCAATAAGAGTACCTTTATTATCAATTACAGGAATACCCCCAATCTTGAATTCTTTCATGAGGCTCATAGCATCACCTACTGTAGCTGTACGTTCAATAGTAATTGGATCATAGATCATTACACTTTCAGCACGTTTTACTTTTCTTATCTGTTTTGACTGTTCTTCAAGGGGCATATTCTTATGAATGACCCCAATACCACCTTCCCTTGCTATTGCAATAGCCAGGGAGGCTTCAGTGACTGTATCCATTGCAGCAGAAACAATTGGAATATTTATTGAAATATTCCTGGAAAACTGAGATTTTATATCTACATCCCGGGGCATAATCCTGGAAAAAGCGGGAAGTAATAATACATCATCAAAAGTTAAACCTTCGTAAACTATTTTATCTTTTATGAATGACATTGCCTTATTTTAATTAAATTTAAATTCTGCCAAATTACAAAAAATAACCAAATTTATCATGCGATTTTAACATATCAGTATGATAAATATATTTAAACAAGAAAATTATTTGGATGGAAAAGTTCCATGAAACACTTTTACATTATTGGGGATATACTAAATTCAGGCCACTTCAGGAGGAAATCATTCAGTCTGTATTTTTGGGAAATGACACATTAGGCCTTATGCCTACAGGGGGAGGCAAGTCCCTTACCTTTCAGGTACCTGCAATGGTCATGGAAGGAATTTGCATCGTAGTCACACCTCTTATTGCACTAATGCTTGATCAGGTTGAAAATCTGAAAAATAGAAATATCAAAGCTATTGCTATTCATTCAGGTATGGCAAAATCTGACATAGACATCGCAATAAATAACAGTATTTTCGGAGATTTCAAATTTTTATACGTTTCGCCCGAACGTTTGGGGACAGATATTTTCAGGGCAAGGCTTCCGGATATGAAAGTAAGTATTATTGCTGTGGATGAAGCTCACTGTATTTCCCAGTGGGGATATGATTTCAGGCCTTCTTATCTTAAAATAGCCGGCTTAAGGCACTATTTCCCTGAAGTTCCCATTCTGGCACTCACAGCAACTGCAACTCCCCGTGTGGTTGAAGACATTATGGAAAAGCTGGCTTTTCGTCAAAAAAATGTCCTTAAAAAAAGTTTCGAAAGGAAAAACCTGGCTTATATAGTTGAAAGAACTGAAGATAAACTTAAGCGGATCGAAACAATTATTCAGAATAATCCCGGAACGGGAATTATTTATGCAAGAAACAGAAGAAAAACCTCTGATATTTCTTTTTATCTTGTAAAAAAAGGCTTAAGTGCCGACTTTTATCATGCAGGTCTTAAACATGAGCTCAGAAAGCAAAAGCAGTCTGACTGGCAAAAAGGAAAAACTCAAATAATTGTGGCAACAAATGCCTTTGGAATGGGAATTGATAAACCTGATGTTAGATTCGTAATCCACACCGATTTACCCGATTCTCTCGAAGCATATTTCCAGGAAGCAGGCAGAGCAGGCAGAGACGAAAAAATGGCAAAAGCAGTCCTGTTATATAATGAATCTGACAGAAAAATAGCCGAAAGAAGGATTGCAACAACTTTCCCCGAAATTTCTGAAATAAAAAAAGTATATCACTCTTTGGGTAATTTTTTACAAATTCCAATAGGAGGCGGTAAAAATCAGAGTTATGATTTTATATTTTCTGATTTCTTATCCAGGTATAAAATTCATGCCTTAACAGCTCACAACAGCCTGCAAATATTACAAAGAGAAGGTTATATAGAAGTAAGCGATGAGATTAATAATCCATCTCTGGTCTATTTTAATGTTTTACGTGATGACCTGTACAAATTTCAGGTGGCAAATGCTCAGTTTGACGGTTTTATTAAACTGGTCCTAAGGTCATATACAGGTTTATTCTCAAACTATGTCCCTATAGATGAAAATCTTTTGGCAAAAAGATCCGGATTAACCAGGGAGGATATATATAATTATCTTAGCAAACTAAAAAGCATGGAGGTAATTAAATATATACCTCAAAAAAAGAATCCGGTTATTATTTATACGGAAGAAAGATTAGATAATTCAAACCTGTATTTCTCCCCTGAAAGTTATAAATTTCTTAAAAACAGGTTTATAGAAAGAATTAATGAGGTACTTAATTATGCTTCTTCTGAAAATATATGCAGGAGCCGGTTGCTTCTGGCTTATTTTGGAGAAAACAGGTCAATCAGGTGTGGAAACTGCGATGTATGCCAAAAAAAAGATTTATTAAGAGTTGATAAGAATGAATTCAATATGATCTCTAACGAGATTAAAAAAAATCTTATACTTAAAAACTGTGATATCAGGGAGATCATCAAAAACATAAAGGCCCCTGAAAAAAAAGTCCTGCAAGTTTTCAGACATTTGCTTGATCAGGGAATAATTGTCAAAGAAAAAGAAACTCTATACAAATGGAAGGATAAAATTTAATTCCAATATATTCTTATTTATTTTGTCAGGGATTATATCTGGATTCTCTTAAAATTTTCTGATAATCGGTTTCATACAGGATATCCCGTAATTTTAAGTTTTTATTATTGTTAGCAAATTTTTTCACTATTTGCCATCCTATCCAAACACCGGTACGACCGGGCGATTCACTGCTAAAGTAGTAAGTGAAAGGGGCCGGGCCGGTAAGTTTCTGTATAATCATTTGATCAGTAGAGAAGATAAGTTTATTTTCAATTATATATTCCCACATACGCTTTTCATTATTTTTGCACCATTTCATCTGGTCAGCTGAAAAACCCATTTTCAGGCTGTCAGCCTGATCAGGCAACAAAGCATCAACAAAATACATAATCCTGCCCTGTTGAATTATTCGGTTCAGCAAATTATCAAATGTTTCATCATAAGGCACTTCTATTGTGCCAAAAGAATATATTGCATCAGATGATATCTTGGCCGCAAACATATTCCGCCTTTGATAATATGGTAAACTCAGGCTTTTATAATAAGGTGAATCACTCCCCAAATATTTGTCAAGGCCTATTCCAATATAATTTTCAACTGTAAAACAGGGATGATTAAACCTGCTAATATATGTAATGATTACAGGCACATCTTTATCGGGAAAATAATATTTATATCTTTTAAAAGCATTTGTAAAAGTGTTCTCAAGTTCAGACAAATCATTAAATAAACTGATAGTTTCGTTATAGACTTCTTTATTTAATTCATCTGTAACAAACATTAAAAGATATTCAGGAAAATAGTCGTCACCCGGCACTCCAATATTAATAACATGATAACTAAAGATATCAAAAAAATCAGAATACTTATCCATAAAAAAAGTTATTCCCTCAGACAATGTGTCTGTATTCATTTCAAAAAGCTCTTTATCAAACCTGTTAATTTTTATTTCAAGAGGAATATTCTTAATATTTGGATTTAGTGTATCACGCTGGCAGGAAGTATGCAAAAGAAAAAAAAGCGTTAATAAAATAAATAGATATTTTACCATAGTCAGAGTTTCATTATTAAAACTATGTAAAAATACATAATTTTGCGCTTAATGATATAAAATAAAAAATAAACAAAGTATCAAAACTAAATTAAAGAAATGAAAGTCTTTTATTTATCTGTTTTGCTTTTAACATTTTCAATTACAGTACATGCTCAACGGGCAAGAATTGGCATAACCGGAAATCCTCAATTTAGCTGGTTTAACTCTAAAACTGAAAGTGTTAAGCCTGAGGGATTTATTGTCAGTTTTAATTCCCGGTTTGAATTTGACTTTTTCTTTGCCGAGAATTATGCATTTTCTACGGGAATTGCAATTGAAAATTTAGGGGGAAAATCCAGTTATGAAGATATTATTTCTTTTAAAGTTAATGGCGAACAAAAGATAATTCCGGCAGGTACTACATTAAAATACAGAATGCAATATCTGGGTATACCATTAGGCCTAAAATTAAAAACGCAACAGATAGGGTATTCCACTTTATTTTTTAATCCGGGTTTAACCCCCCTGGTCAATATTAGATCCAGAGTATATAATACAAGTGTTTTCCCTGATAAATCAAATGCAAAGAGTGAAACACGATTTTTAAACCTGGAATACTTTTTTTGTCTCGGGCTTGAATATTCATTAGGAGGAAATACGGCACTAATTGGCGGATTTACTTTTTCATCCGGATTCATGGATGTTACATCAAGATCTGCAGATAAAATTTTCACGAGATCCTTAGGTTTTAAAACCGGAATTTTATTTTAAAATTAAGACTAAATGAAAATAGCTCTGGTACAACTTGATTATCACATTGGAAATTTTAAAGAAAATACTACAAAGATTTTTCGTGAAATAGAAAATGCCAATAAAAAAAATGTTGATCTGATTGTATTTTCCGAGCTGGCTTTATGTGGATATCCTCCAATGGATCTGCTTGAAAGTAAAGAATTCATCCGGAAATGTCAGGAGGAGATAAAACAAATAGCTGAAAAATGTATTGACATAGCCGTTATTATTGGAGGCCCGTCTTTAAATCAAAACAAAGAAGGAAAGTTATTATTTAATTCAGCGTTTTTCCTGAATAATGGTATGGTCGAAAAAGTATTTCATAAGTCACGGCTCCCTTCATACGATCTCTTTGACGAAAACAGATATTTTGAACCTAACAGAGAATTCAGTATTTTAAAATATAAAGATAAAAATATAGCAATAACCATCTGTGAAGATATCTGGGATAAACAGTCTTTAGGGAATGAATTTACCGGAAGGCGTTTAAATGCCCTGGATCCAATGAAAGAGTCAGGTTTAAAAAAATCTGATTTATTAATAAATATTTCTGCTTCTCCCTTTTCTCATAATTATATTTCCATAAAGAAAGAAATGCTTGTTAACACCGCCCTTAAATATAAAATTCCGCTTATATATGTGAATCAGGCTGGTGGTCAGGCACAACAAATTTTTGACGGGGGAAGTATGGCTGTTAACAGGAATGGACAAATTGTTGAACAACTCAATTATTTTACTGAAGACAGAAAGATAATTGATACAGCTCATATTGATATAGATCCCGGGGAAGGGACAATTCTCAAAACACCTGACAGAATAAGCATGATACATGATGCCCTGGTTACGGGAATCAAAGATTATTTTCATAAATTAAAGTTGAAAAAAGCTGTCCTGGGCCTGTCAGGCGGCCTGGATTCTGCAGTGGTCCTCGTTCTTGCCTATAAAGCCCTTGGCAAAAAAAATGTCCATTCACTTCTTCTTCCCTCTCAATTTTCGTCTGATCATTCTGTTAGTGATTCAACAGAGTTATCAGAAAACCTTGGAACTTCATATGATCTGATTGATATCAGAAAAGCTTATTACACTATCTTAGATCTGCTTAAACCTGTTTTTAAAGATTTACCTGAAAATATTACGGAAGAAAATATTCAGGCAAGGATAAGAGGCTTATTATTAATGGCTTATAGCAATAAACATGGTCATATCCTGTTAAATACCAGTAATAAAAGTGAAGCTGCTGTGGGATATGGTACCCTTTATGGTGATATGGCGGGAGCATTATCTGTTTTAGGGGATGTATATAAAACTGATATCTATAAACTGGCTGCTTATATTAATAGAAATGAGATTATCATTCCGGAGAATATTATAAATAAAGTCCCTTCAGCAGAATTACGCCCAAACCAGAAAGACACCGATTCTCTCCCGGAATATTCACTTCTTGATAGAGTTCTTTATGAATATATTGAACTTCAAAAATCTAAATCTGAGTTATTAGAGGCAGGTTTTGATAAAGATGTAATAGATAAAATTATTAATCTGGTCAATTCAAGTGAGTTTAAACGTTATCAAAGCCCGCCATTACTTAGAATTTCCTCTAAAGCTTTTGGAGAAAACAGAAGGATACCCCTTACGGCAAGCTTTTGAAAATAAAGTGTAAAATCAAAATATAGTATTTGCAATTCATTAACTTACCTTGAATTAATAACACTTATTTTGTGAACTAACATCCACATATTTCTTCCGGATATCTTTTTTTTTCATTTATGGGCTGTTTTATATTGAATTAATATTTTTACCTTTGAATGTTTTTCACATTGTAAGTTATTATGGAAGAAAGGATTTTAAATTGTGATAATTGCATCAACAATCCAAAGTCGGTTTTTAATGTTTTACGAGCTGAAGAAAAAGAATTATTAAAAAAAAATCATAGCTCAATCTTTTATAAAAAAGGTGAAACAATATTCAAGGAGGGGGATTGTCCTGCAGGCCTTATTAGTTTAGCTCAGGGAAAGGTTAAAATTTTAAAGGAAGATATTGGTGGCCGGGAGCAAATTGTCCGTATAGCAAAACCTGTATCATTTATTGGTTACCGTGCTGTTTTTGCTGAAGAAAATCATACAACAACTGCTGTTGCTATTGAGGATTCATTAGTGTGTATGATTGAAAAGGATATTATTTTTCAATTGATCCGCTCAAATTCTGAAATGAGTTTAAGTATAATTAAATCATTTGCAACTGAAATGGGTTTCTCTAATAATCGTTCAGTAACTCTGACTCAAAAACATATCAGAGGAAGGCTTGCTGAATCTTTGATTTTTCTGAAAGACACTTATGGTCTTGAAGATGACGGTCAAACAATTAAAATTTATCTTTCAGGAGCAGATGTGGCAAATATTTCAAATATGTCCAGGTCAAGTGCATTACAAACATTTTCATCTTTGGCTGAAGAAGGGGTTATTTCTATTGATGGCAGAAAAATAAAAATACTTGATTTTGCAAAACTTGACAGGATAAGCGAAATGGATTGAAGATAATTTTTGGTGATCAAAATATTTTTTTAATCCGGGCAAAAAAATATTGCATCTCTTCAGGGAATTAGCATTTTTCCTTCCTTCAGATTCTGCTTTTGTGAGTTCCTTAATTTATTATATATTTCAAGACAGATCCAGGCATCAGTAGCTGCATACAATAGTTGGGGTTCAGTAAGTTCCTGAGCTTCCCAGTTTGACAGCCTTTGTGATTTGGAAATTTTAACTCCCAGGACAATAGCGGCCAGTTTTTTCAGACTATTACTTTCAATATTAAACAAATTTGAATAATCCTGTAAATCTATGAAAGCGGAAGGATTAAACTTTTTTATCTGTTTGAGCTTTTTTAAATCATCCTGTAGAGAAACTCCTACTTTCACAATATCTTTATTTTCAAAAAGTTCTTTCAATTCAATTGCAAATCCTGTTTTATGAATTCTAAAAAGAAAAACCTCATGTGGAATAGCAAGCTGAACCAAAGAAACTTTATTAATAACACCTTTATTAAAACTTGGTTTTGTTTCGGTATCAAAACCAATTACATCATGGCTTTTCAATTTATTTATCGCAAAAGGTATGTTTTCTTCATTACTAATAACATGAATAATTCCACTGAAAAAACATGTTTCAAGCTTATTGATATCCTCGTTAGTAATATTATTCATATAAGTCATAGTTATCATCTCTAAATTCTTTCTGTCTTTTAGAAAGAAACCAATTTTCTGTATTTATTTCACTGTCTTTCATTTGATCTGAATGAAATATATCCTCCATTTCAGACAATTCGGCACTAAAATATATTCTATGGAGTTGCATTGCAAGCCTCAATGCTTTTTCTCCCCAATGGCTGATAAATCCTGAACGACATTCCCACAAAGCATCATGCATTACTTCTTCAGTTCCGATAACATAATTTTCAATACAATCTTTAATATCCTGATATATATCAGCTATGTCTTCCGACACATAACGAAGAACAGTTTCACTTCTGTCATACTCGTCTATAGCTGCGGCATCAGTATATTCATTCATTGAACCCAGTAAAACAGAAAATCGCTGATATATTTCAGACCAATCCTGTTCAGTAACAAATCTTTCATTCCCTTCTTCAAAATATGGATCTGATTCAGGTATTGTTGTCATTTGTGAATATAACAGCGGGACAATCCTCATACCACTTTCAATGGTTGATTTTCTCGCATGAGGTTCCGCTTCTTCCACCCATTTACAAAAATCTCTTGCAGTTTGAATGAAGTTTAGAGTTTCTGTTGAATATACAATATCAGAAGGCTCCATTATCAATCTTTTTTATTTTCCAAAGTTACTATAATTTCCGTATGCTTAAAGCTGATTTAAAAATCCGGCCATAGTAAGATCTGTCTCAATAATTTATAATTAAAACTCATTTTTTAATAGTGATCTAATCAGTTCTTTTAAAATATTTTTCAAGAAGCTTATTCGCAGCACCAAAGGGACTGATTTCATTGTTTACAACTTTTTCTTCTAATTCTCTGAGTAAAGCAGATATATTGCTGTTTCCAAAAAAGTTTTTATTTAATCCATCATTTATGGTTTCATACATCCAATATTTAGCTTGTGAAGCTCTTTTTATATAAAAATAATTATTTGAACGGGTAAATTCTGTGTACTTTGATATTGAACTAAAGATTTCAGGTATTCCTTTCCCTGTAAGTGCACTGGATAATAGCACCTTCGGTATCCATCCGGAGGGTGGTGTTGGAAAAAGAAGCAAAGCCTTTTCATATTCTGCCTGATTATAGGCCGCCTTTTCTATATTTTCACCATCTGCTTTGTTAATTGCTATCAAATCTGCCATTTCCATAATCCCGCGTTTTATTCCCTGCAATTCATCTCCTGCCCCTGGCAGCATAAGAAGCAGGAAAACATCTGTCATTGAATGTACGGCAATTTCAGATTGCCCTACCCCAACAGTTTCGATGATTATAATATCATAACCAGCAGCTTCGCAAAGAATGACAGCTTCTCTTGTCTTTCGTGCCACACCACCCAAAGAGCCGCCTGAAGGCGACGGCCTTATAAAAGCATTTTCATCCGAAGCAAGAGTTTCCATACGGGTTTTATCCCCAAGAATACTACCCTTTGAACGGATACTGCTCGGGTCGATAGCCAGCACGGCAACTTTATGATCATTGGAAGTCAAATACTTACCAAAACTTTCAATAAATGTACTTTTACCAACGCCCGGGACCCCGGTAATTCCAATTCTTACAGAGTTACCTGAATGGGCTAAACATCCGCTAACTATTTTATCAGCAATAATTTTATGCTTTTCAAGGGAACTTTCAACAAGGGTTATAGCTTTACTTAAAACAGTTCGATTAGCTGCTAAAATTCCCTGGATAAACTCTTCAGGATCTTCTTTTTTTTTCTTTAAGCTTTTAATCTTTTTAACAGCTTTTTGATTAACAGGTAAAGGTGATTTGATCCCGTCTCTTATCTGCATTGCTGCTTTATGTTCCTTATCATTATGCATTAATCAGGACAGGTTAAAAATATTTGTAAGATCTGAATGAAATATTTCAGGCCACCTGGCTTTTGTGCAACTTCTTTTTTTATTCCTTTAGTTGTCATTGCGCATTTCCACCACTTTCTCCGTGTTTCTTTCGTATTTATTTAATACCAGCTGCACTAATTTCCAGCTTATCCAGATCATCGCGGGAAATGTTAAATAATATAATATTTCTTTCCAATACATATTTTTTAATATAAGTGGGGTTCTGTTTCAATTTCGGTTTTATCAATTTTTTTATTGTTAATGGCTTTCCATGCATGGAAAATATATGCAAAAACAAATGGCACCATCAAAGACACATAACTCATAGCCGTAAGTGTATAATGACTGGAAGAAGCATTTTGGATATGGAGTGAACTTTGTATATCTCCCAATGAAGGATAAAAACAGGTATTATTATATCCGGCAAGGATAAATAATGAAAAGACCGTTAATACAGTACCGGTTCCTGTAAACCATATGGCATTATGGTTTATCTGCAACAAAGAGCGTATAATACCATATAAAACCAATGCAACTCCGATTAACAACATAACTGTATTTAAGGGCATCTGAATTATATTTTGCAAATATTTATTTTCTGTTATATATACTTTTAAAGTTAAAGGATCATAGGAAAACCCATTAATGAACATGAGCTTTATTATCCAATATAGAAAAGCTGTCAGGAATATCACTGTATTTATTTGAAGGGCAGGTTTTGTACGGTTTATTATGTTTTCTTCATTTACATTTTTACGGAAATACATTATTGCCTGAATCCTGGCCAGGGCAAAAACAGAGATACCCAGTGCTATATTATGAAAATTTGCAAGAGCCTCAAATCCATACCAATTTCCTGTCCAGGAGGAAAAATTCATTTCATTTCTATAAAAATATCCTCCGTTAAAAAAAGTACCTACTACAGTTCCGATAAGGAATGTCCCAAGGAAGCCATTTATTTTCAGGAATATTTCATAAGTTTTACTACCAAGAAAATTATTGGGTTTTGATCTGAATTCATAAGCGATTGCCTGAATTATAAAACAGAATAAGATTGTCATCCATAGTCCATATGCTCCGCTAAAGCTTACAGCATAAAACAATGGAAATGATGCGAAAAAAGCTCCTCCAAATGTTACCAGTGTTGTGAATGTAAACTCCCATTTTCTTCCGAGTGTATTAATAAGAATTAATTTTTCCATTTCTGTTTTTGCAAGATTATAAAGCAGGCTTTGTCCGCCCTGGACGAACATCAGAAACACAAGAATGCTGGCAAGGAGTGAAATAATTGCCCACCAGTATTGCTGCAGGGCGAAATGCGATAAAGTTTCAAACATTTTACTTTCCTCCTTCTTTTTTAGGTCCGATGTTAATTTGTTTTACCATAATGCTAACTTCTGCAATTACGAGGGCAGAAAAAATTGCTGCAAAAAGCCAGAATGTAACCTTAACAGCTCCAACATCTATTTGAGAAACTGCAGCTGCAGTAGTCATTAAGTCTTGTATTACCCATGGCTGTCGTCCAAATTCGGAAACAATCCATCCTGCCTGTCCGGCTATATATGGCAGCGGTATGCTAAAAACAGCCACATAGAGGAGCCATTTATGCTTTTCTATTTTCCCGGAATAAGTAAAGAAAAGTGATAAGGCAAAAAGCAGGACGAAATAGAAACCAAGTGCAACCATGATATGAAAACTATAAAAAGAGAGGGGAACATTTGGCACCAGTTTATTTTCATCCTCAATAAATCCATATCCGAAATACGCAAAATATTCCTTTATATATTCGCTATCATAAAATTTTGCTTTATTCAACTCGAATATTTCAGTATCTCCATTATTTTTAGCTTCTTTCATTGCTTTCAGATCATTCATTGCTATGCGGCCACGTCTGATCTTTTCGCTTGCAGGCATAATTCCCCTTTCCTCATTTCCTTTAACCAGGTCATTAATTCCCGGAACATAGGCATTCCATGAACCATAAGTCATATATGAAAGTAGTTTAGGGAATTCAATTCGAAAAATGAAGTCATCTTTTTTTGATTTTTCAGGATCTCCGGCTGACGGTGTTAATACTCCGATGGCTGTAAGTCCGGCACCTTCTTCTCCCCTGTATAAACCCTCAATAGCTGCCAGTTTCATGGGCTGAATCCGTGCCAGCTGACGGGTTGAAAAGTCGCCCGTTGAAACCAGATAAACAGAAGACAATAGGCCAAATACCCCGGCAACTATAATACTTCTTTTTGCAAAGATTAATTCCCGTTTCTTAAGAATAAACCATGAACTGATGCCAATAACAAAGATGGATGCAAGTACAAAGCCTGATCCGATTGTATGAAGAAACTTATTTACAGCTACCGGTGAAAAGAGAACTGACCAGAAATTTGCCATTTCATTCCTTGCTGTTTCAGGATTGAATTGCATACCTACAGGAGATTGCATCCAGGCATTTGCAACCAGTATCCATAAAGCAGAAAGATTGGCACCTGCTGCAACCAGCCATGTGGAAAGAAGATGGAACTTTTTACTTATCTTATTCCAACCGAAAAACATAACAGCAATGAATGTTGATTCCATAAAAAATGCCATAATTCCTTCAATAGCCAGGGGAGCTCCGAAAATATCGCCTACAAACCATGAATAATTTGACCAGTTTGTTCCAAATTCAAATTCGAGAATAATACCGGTTGCAACTCCTATTGCAAAATTAATCCCGAATAATGTCATCCAGAATTTGGTTATACGTTTCCATTCAGGATCACCCGTTTTGACATAAATGGTTTCCATAAATGCCATTATAAATGATAATCCGAGAGTTAAGGGGACAAACAGCCAATGATACATTGCTGTAAGTGCAAACTGGCCTCTTGACCAACTTATCAGGGATAAGTCAAAAGTATCAATCATAGGAATATGTTTATTTAGTTATCTGTTCAAGAACATAATTACTTCTGTCTTCCTTAGTGTTAAAATTAGTTTTTAAAAAATCAGGGAAGAAAAATATTTTGAGAACAGCGAACATGATGAACAGTTTTAAAAAAATGATTAACCAGACCTGCTTCCCCCATCTGTCCATATTTTTAAACCCTTCTATATAAAAATGCAATATCCGGCTGAAAATATTTCTCTGCATAATGATTTTATTAAATAACAATCAAATATAAAAATTATTTTAAACTGGAATATTAAAAAGGATTTTTGATAAAGAGTAAAATTATTTTATTTTCGTATTAAACTCTTTCGAACTGGTTCCGAAAAAATTAATTGTAAATACAGGATCAGAAAATAACGAAAATCCTGTTCACTGGTTAATAAAGGTACACAACGACAAAGTCATTATTCTGGCTGTAAACACAAAACCTCAAGCTTTAAACAATGTTTCCTTTCATGTTTCTCCGGGTGGCAGTCTTTCACAGGTAAATGTCCTTACCGAAAATCGTAAGATCCAGGTAAATGGCAGCAAATCATGGACTGATAATTTTGAAGGATATGGTGTTCATATTTATGAAACGGACATATATTTTTCTTTTTTGAGAAGATACCTTAAAGATCCAAAAAGAGAATAAATATTGAATTTATATTTCAGGAGGTAAGAGGAAGATAAAAGTATTGCCCGACACCAACCGTAAAAATAAAATTTCCGTAAAGCATATGTTCGATAAAAACTGCAATCAATGAATTACTTTTCCGGTAAGTAAAGGCAAACATAAGCCCTCCAAAAAATGTTAATATCAAAGCAAGCCAGTTTCTAAAAATAATATGTGAAAAAGAAAATAAAGCTGCATTTATTAAAAAAAATAAACTTTCATTTTTAATTAAGTCACGATAGCGATAAAAAAACCAGGTACGATATATAAACTCCTGCGGAAAAGCAGACCATACAGGATAAAATAACAATATCATAAGCCATAGAAAAGGCTTCTCTCTTGGTAAAATAAACCAGAATGACGGGGAAATTATCCTGACAAGAATTATGCTAATAATCGCAAAAAACAAAAAACGTAACAACATAGGCCGCCAGTCTTTGAATCCGTTAATACCCAGGGATTTCCGATCAAAAGTTACATCACTGAGCAGAATGAAAAATAAAACTAAAAAAACTGATAATAAGGGGATAGCTTTATGAAAAGGTATGAGATCAAAAAAGTATAAAACAGGTAATCCGCCAAAAAGAACAATCATTTCAATCCAGCGTATTAATTTTTTATTTTTTCCGGATTTTAAGATTATGATTAAATTTCCCATAGCTATCTCAAAACAGGTAAAGCTATAAAACTTATTTTAATCCTTTACTTTAATAGAGAAGTTTTTCATTAATAGCTTAATAATGGAGAAATTATTATTAAGCACTTAATTAGTTTCCTTATTTTGAACTAGTGCGACTAATAGTTCTCACATTAAAAATGTTTATGTAATATTGCTTTTTATTTCAGAAATTCATTGAATGGAAAATATTAATTTGTTTTCTGAATATTTATTACCGGCTGTTCTTTCCATTATCACACTTGGAATGGGTTTATCCATTGAATTCAACGATTTTAAAAACACTTTTATACATCCTAAAGCAGTGATAACGGGACTTATCAGCCAAATGCTTATTCTTCCTATAATTGGCTTTATTATTTCATTCATACCGGATATTGATCCTTCTTTTAAAGTGGGCCTTATATTAATTGCTGCAAGTCCGGGTGGTGCCACTGCCAATCTTGTGATATTTATGCTTATGGGAAACGTTGCACTGGCAGTGTCACTCACTATCATAAACAGCATTCTTTCACTATTCACAACACCTCTTCTTGTACGTATAGGATTAGCAGCTTTTATGGGCAGGGACACTCTGATTCACCTGCCTTATATGCAAACACTTATAAACTTGTTTATAATAATTATTATACCTGCTTTTATTGGGGTGTTATTACGTCATCATTATCCAAAATTTGCCAAAAGCCTTGAGGGCCCGTTACGTTATATTCTTCCGGTTATGTTACTGGGTGTTTATCTGGGGGTAATATTCATTGATAAAAGTGATAATACTGCTGACCTGACTGATTACATTAATATTTTTTATTATACACTTATTTTGAACAGCACTTCCATGTTTGCAGGTTATATGTTTGGAGGTTTAGTGCATCTCTCCAATAAAGACCGATATACCATTGCCATTCAAACCGGGCTTCAAAACAGCACTCTGGCCATTTTCATTGCTGCAACCCTGCTAAATGATCAGATGATGGCAATAACTCCAATTATATATGGATCATTTACTTTTTTCAGCACATGGTTCATCGGATATTTGATGAAGAAATATGGTAAAGAAAAATAATAAAACCTTTAGAAGCAGTTTTCTATACCGGAATAAAAAGAATTAACCATTTTTTAGAAAAGCATTCAATAAACACCTTTATGAAGTAAGCTAAAAAAATCATCCGGATTTTATTCCGGAAAGGAATGTTTAGCGAACTGTTCTATTTATAATATTTTTGTGTTGTCGGTCCGGAGGGAATCGAACCCTCGACCCCATGATTAAGAGTCACGTGCTCTGCCAACTGAGCTACGGACCGTATCCGCTACAAATATACAACAAAGATATTTTAAAGTTTAAAGGATGCTTTTAATTTCTTATTTTTCAACTACAATCACCTGTCATCATTCCTCAATACATCTCCCGCCATTTTCCATTTCAAATTTTAATTATGTTTTTTGTTAAGCTTTCAGCTATAAATTGTCATTTTATCAGAAAATATTTTAGTTATATTGTTGTTAATCACGTTGTTCTGATGAAATTTCCAAATATTTTCATTCTCTTGTTGTGAACGATAGTACATGGGGGGGCATCCATCCTCTCATCTGATCAAATGCAGAAATCCTGTTTTCTCTCTATTTTCTTCGCCATCTACTTGTTTAACAATATAATAGTAAATACCCTGGCTTAATTCCTGCCCTGATAAAGTTCTCCCATCCCACTCCGGTTCAGGGGATTCTGTTTTAAATACCATAACTCCTGATTTTGTATAAATGGATAATGAATATATATTAATTCCGTTGGTACGTATTTTAAAATAATCATTTATCCCATCGCCATTAGGCGAAAAAACATTCGGGATCTCTAAAATGTCTTCACATGGCCCGCTATAAACCAGGATCATGTCTGTTTCAGTGAGGATAACAGAGTTATTTATTACACAGCTCACAGAATATTCTCCGGGAGCATCGAATTTAACAAGCGGATAAAACTCATCTTCGATAGTTATTCCATTGCTGAAGGACCATGAAATATTACTAATCTCAGAGTATGAGGTCGCAGGATGGAGTCCAAATCTGACGGTTAAAGAATCGCAGCCTGAAAGTGGATCAGCAATAATAGTTTGTCCATAAAGGTTTGTAATGAGCATCCCAATAAAAGTCAGGGTACAGGTAAGATTTTTCATCTGTTTAGCTCTCATTTAAATAGTTCTGGTATCCTTATTCAGAACCCTTCCGGGTAAATTACCTAATTTGGATTTATTTTATAATACTTTGTTTACGTATAATACGCAAAGTCAATCATGATTAATCTGTAAAGATATCCAATATGACTTAAAGGTATTACATCTTTTGCGTCAATTTTTTAACAATCCTGAAATTATTGAAAAAAACTTTAGCCATCACCCTGATAATTGTATATGCCGGTATAGCCAGGATCATTCCTGAAATACCTGCAAGACTTCCTGCCATAAGTATAACCAGGAATATTTCAAGAGGGTGCGCCCTTACTGATCTGGAAAACACAAGTGGCTGTGTAATAATATTATCTATTAAATGCACAATAATAAATACCAGGATCATTTTTCCGCCCAAAAACAACAATTCATTAATTTCAGCATTAATATTAAAAGCAAATCCTAATAATACCCCGAGAGTGGATCCAATCAAAGGGCCTAAATACGGGATAATATTTAAAATTGCGGCTGTAAGGCCAATCAACAGGCTTTGCCTGAAACTTAAATTTATTATATACATACCGAGAGTTACAAATGCCAATATACTTGTAAGCTGGATCAAAATACCAATAAGATATCTGGTAAGAAGGTTATTCACTGATCCAAGAGCTTCTCTCAGGTTTTTTTCATATTGTTGAGGAAGGAGAACAACTATTGCTTCAGTTAACAGATTTTCTCCTTTTAACAGGAAAAAGGCAATAAAAGATATTGAAAAAACAGCCACAAAAATATCCCCAAGAAAAGTGATAATAGTGCTAAAAAATTTGGATAAAATTGAAAACTGGAAAACTGAAGCAAGCTTGTCTTCTATATACTGTTCAAAGCTAAATGTCTTATCCCCTCCGGGATTAAATATTTGAACATACTTTTCTATCTGATAAACCGGACCTCCCAGCCGGTCAACAAAGGCATCTATATCAATTTTTGATAATTCAGAAGCTTCATTTGCAACTATAGGAATAAATATTCTAAAAAAGCTGATTACAAAAAACCATAAAAAAACGAGGGTTATCAAAGCACTAAACCAAAGGGGGAGTTTAAACCCTGCTATTCTAATCCTGCCCAAAAGCCTGACAAGAGGCTTGCCAATCAATGTCAGCACTCCCGCTCCTATAATGTAAGTTACAATGTTACTAAAATACCAGAGAAAAAAACCTAAAACAAGTAAACTTATGACTAAAAGTATAGTTCTTGTTAAATTATTCATTTTATTAGAAATAAATTTAGTTATTTCATTGTTAATTAAGCTATTCGGTAGAATTTTTCAATTTTTTAATTTGCTTTTGCTCAGGATCATGTACCAGGTTTTAAATTGGAATAATCCTTTTTAATGTATTTTTTATTGTCCTTTTTAAAACTCAATATTACTTGTAAAATTGAAATAATTCTCTAAATGTTTTTGTAAAACATGGAGCTTTCATAAAATTTTAACACACGAAGATAAAGAAAATCGTTATTTTTAAAGCATTATTTTTTAGTGGATATAAAATGCAGCAATATTTAGATCTTCTTTCGCATGTTATGCAAAACGGCCTTAAAAAAGAAGACCGGACCGGAACCGGAACAATAAGTGTATTCGGTTATCAGATGAGATTTGACCTTAATCGCGGATTCCCTCTAATGACAACAAAAAAACTCCATTTAAAGTCAATAATTTATGAATTGCTATGGTTCTTAAGGGGTGACACTAATATAAAATACCTGAATGAAAATAATGTATCTATTTGGGATGAATGGGCTGACAATAATGGTGATCTTGGGAGAATTTATGGTTATCAGTGGAGATCCTGGACTGCAGAAAAAGGCCGTAATATTGATCAGGTTACCGGAGTTATTAATTCAATAAAAAACAATCCCGATTCGAGAAGGCATATTGTTAGTGCTTGGAATGTAGGTGACCTTGATAAAATGGCATTACCGCCCTGTCATATTCTTTTTCAATTTTATACAGGCAATGGCAAACTGTCCTGTCAGTTATATCAAAGAAGTGCAGATATTTTTCTTGGTGTCCCTTTTAACATTGCATCCTACTCTCTTTTTCTTCTGATGGTTGCACAAGTCACAGGTTATGAGCCTGGAGAATTCATTCATACACTTGGGGACGCACATATTTATCAAAACCATATAGATCAGGTAAAGTTTCAGCTTTCGAGAAAACCCCGTTCTCTTCCCCGTATGCATTTAAATTCTGAAATCAGGGATATTTTTTCTTTTCAGTATAGTGATTTCAATTTAACAGATTATGATCCTCATCCACATATAAAGGGAAAGATATCTGTTTAATCTAAAGCTAATTAAATGAGCACTGACAATATCTCCATAATAGTAGCAATAGCAGAAAATAATGCCATAGGAAAAGATAATAAATTATTGTGGCATCTTTCAGAAGATCTTAAAAGGTTTAAAAAACTAACTTCAGGGCATGCAGTAATAATGGGCAGGAATACATTTCTCTCACTTCCTGCAGGTGCTTTACCTGAAAGAACAAATATTGTAATTTCAGATATTCCGGGAGAGCAATTTCCCGGATGTATTATGGTTTATTCTATCCAGGAAGCTATTTCTGTATGTAAAGATCATGGTGAATGCTTTATCATTGGGGGCGGACTTGTTTATAGTCAGTTTTTACCATATACATCCAAACTATATATAACCAAAGTTCATGCCTCTCCTTCTGCGGACACTTATTTTCCTGAAATTAATTATAATGAATGGACTGAGATTTTCAGGGAAGAGCATGTTGGATCACAGAAAGATGAATATGATTATTCCTATTTTATCTACAAAAGGAAATCTGAATAGTTTATTAAAATATTTATGAAGGGTCCTTTATTATTTTTCACTTTATTTAGTTATACAGCATCTGCTTTTTCTGCAAATAAACCAAATATCCTCTGGCTTACCAGTGAAGATCACGGGATTGAAATGGGCTGTTACGGTGATTCAATTGCCATTACTCCAAATATTGATGCTCTTGCGGCAAAAGGTATGATATTCAAAGTGGCATGGTCTAATGCCCCGGTAAGTGCAGCTGCACGGACAGCAATTATTTCAGGTATGTACCCTTCCAGTACCGGAAGTGAGCATATGAGATCAATGCAAGCTATGCCTGAAGGGACCA
>CAZLXM010000023.1:30238-43814 GCA_964563105.1 uncultured Bacteroidaceae bacterium | reverse complement strand
GACTGTATTTATGCGTGTTATAATTTTGACGAAAAATTTATCCGGAAAACAGGAGAATGCTTATTACTTTGACCAATGAATATGAAAGTACTATTGCTTTTATAAATGATATTTCAGATACCGAATTCATGGAGTTTCATGCCCGAAGGTTAGTTGAAATGGCAGGCAATATTATAATGGGATACCTGCTTTTAATTGATACTTCCAGAAATGAAGATTATAGCGTGTCCGCAGAAATTTTTATTAAAAATGCAGTTTCCGAAAATAGAAAAAATATGGAATATATTACCACGACTGAACTTAAAGATTTGGGTTTGATTAAATTTAATAATTGAACCTCTTTATAAAACATTGTTTAACGGTGATATACAAGAGTTGAAAGGGATTTTGGACCTTTTTATAAAATTCTATTATATTTATGCCTGAATGCTATTTCTGTTTAGCTGCCCTCCTTTAAATTAGATATTAGCTTAAAGCCAAAGTATGAATGTGAAATACAAAACAGTTATCTTGATTGATTTTTACTAATAGTTGACTGAATTTGAAATTACCAATGTGCTTTTGTCCTTTCACTTTGACAGAATCCTGATCAATAGAAATCCTTTTTGTTTATAAATATTTCATTTTGTTTGTAACCGTCATATGATTTTTCCGTAATTTATTAATAGAATAATTTATTTTGTGGTACAAAATTTGAAATCCTATTTTTAGGGGAGAGTAAAACAATGGATAAATTAATTGATAAACTACTTAAAATCCTGAGAAAGCATGTTCTTCAGAATAATGAGGAAATACGCTTAAATCAGGAAGAAATAAACTGGCTGTTGTACGATAAAACATACCCTGACAGACAAAATAAACTTGATAATAAATATTTATTAAATAAAGAATTACAAGATGAAAATTCCGATATTATAAATTTTCAACTTGCCATTTCCGAATTTATTGAAAAGTATGGATATCTGTTTGAAAACCTGGATGATATTGATGATGAGAGTGAAGATAATTTTGCTGAAGACCTGAAATATTTTAAACAAACTATTAGCGGGAAAATAAAATTTGATCCGCATCATCCTCAGTTTAATAATCCCGACTTTTTTGTAAATCTTTTAAAATATTATGAAGATAAAGAAGATTATGAGATGTGTGATAAATTGATGAAGATGATTAAAAGTCATTAATACGTGTCAAAACCCTCTATAGTATCTGTTGGGGCCGGTAATGTTGCCTCACACCTTATACCTGCCTTATTTAAAGAAAATTTTCATATTTCCTGTATTTATAGCCGTACAATTGAGAATGCTGAAAATCTTGCCGGTAGTGTTTCTTCAAAATTTTCCAATAAGCTTACAGACATTCCCTCTGATGCTGATATTTATATCATTTCTCTTAGCGACCATGCTGTATTGGATGCAATAAAAGCTTTAACAGGAGTGAATGGATTGGTCATTCATACCGGCGGAAGTCTTGGGATTGATGTATTCCAGGGAAAGGTTTCAAAATATGGAGTTTTATATCCTCTTCAAACCTTTAATAAATTTATAGAACTTGATCTCTCCAAAGTCCCTTTTCTAATTGAAGCTTCTGATACTTACAGTTTGAATATGATTACTGAACTAGCTTCTGTCTTTTCTTCAAACATTTTATATATGACTTCCGAACAAAGAAAATGGGTACATATTGCAGCTATATTTGCCTGTAATTTTGTAAATCATATGTTTGTTTGCTCCGAACAGATACTCTCAAGGGAAAGTATAGATTTTCAGATACTTATACCCCTTATTGAAGAAACAGTCAGAAAGGCAAAACAGGGGGATCCTGCCAGATTTCAGACCGGACCTGCCATTCGAGGTAATTTTGATATTACTGACAATCATACCCGAATGATGAAAGAATTCCCTGATCTGCAAAATTTGTATACATTTGTAACAAAGTTGATTTATGAATATCACCAGAAATTAAAATGAAAAATTCCTTTGAAAATGAGTAATATTAAGGAAGATTTGAGGAAGGTAAAAGCTTTTTTATTTGATGTTGACGGAGTATTCGCATCTCCTGAGATACTGTTACACCCATCGGGCGAAATGATGAGGACTATGAATATAAGAGACGGGTATGCATTACAATATGCTGTTAAAAAAGCTTATCCGGTTGGGATTATTACAGGAGGGAATTCTGAAGCCGTGAAAAACAGATTTCAAAGGTTAGGTGTAAAAGATATATATATGATGTCACATAATAAGCTTCCTGACTTTATGGATTTTATCGGGAAATATAATCTTTTACCAGAAGATACATTGTATATGGGTGATGATATACCTGATTATGAAGTAATGAAGAAGGCCGGTTTTTCCGCATGTCCTGCCGATGCAGTTGAGGAGATAAAATCTATTTCAAGATATATTTCTGACAAGGCAGGAGGTCAGGGCTGTGTAAGGGATATAATTGAACAGGTGTTGCGTTTGCACGGCAAATGGATGGAAAATGATGCTATACACTGGTAATTCAAATATATATATTAATATTTATTTACTGCTCTGATGAGTTCATTTTTTCGCCTTATCCGATATCAAAACCTTTTAATTATTATTGCTGTTCAATATCTGATGAGGTTATGTATTTTAAAACCTTTCCTCAGATTGAATGGTTTCCATCTTCAACTTGATGAGTTCCATTTTTTACTACTGGTTTTAACAACTGTTCTAATAGCAGCAGCCGGTTATATTATAAACGATTATTTTGATATTCGTACCGATAAAATAAATAAACCCGATAGGGTTATTATCGGAAATCAGATTTCTCGCCGCGTAGCAATTGCATTACATATCGGATTAAGTCTGACCGGAATCATTAGCGGTATTTATTTGTCAATTTACATTGGGATATTACCATTATCCCTGATATTTATGCTTTGCGCAGGAGCACTTTGGTTTTACTCCACCACTTATAAAAGACAATTTCTTATAGGTAATCTTGTAGTTTCCTTGATGACAGGGGGAGTCCCTTTTTTGGTTGCCATATATGAAATACCATTATTAAATAAGGCCTATGGTGAATTAATGATACAAAATAATGTTAATTTCAATTATATATTTTATTGGATCGGCGGATTTTCTTTCTTTGCTTTTTATACAAATTTTATAAGGGAAATAATTAAAGATGCTGAAGATTTTGAAGGGGACAGTATTTATGGTATGAAAACATTACCTGTTTTTTTAGGTATAAAATTTACAAAAATTATTCTTGCGAGTTTGATTTTCATTTTACTTTTTATGTTGACATTCATTTTGAAATTTATAGTATTTTCCAGTGAAAAGACTGATATGATAACTGCAGTTTATTTTATTTTTTTCCTTTTAATTCCGGTTTCAATTCTGCTTTATATAATTTTAACTGCAAATACCAAAAATGATTATCGAAAGGCCAGTAATCTAATGAAATTAATTATGCTTACAGGAATGTGTTATGCCGTGCTGGTTAATTATATTGTAGCTTTTCAGATTAAGTAATGGTTTATGCTGGCAGAGAAATTAAAAAACTATAAAATTATATTAGCATCAAAGTCTCTTAGGAGGCAACAATTGTTGGATGCTACAGGTATTAGTTTTCAATTGGTAAATGACCGGCAAACAGATGAAACAATTCCATGTAATCTAAATAAATTCGAAATCCCTATTTATTTGTCTGAAAAAAAATCTGATATTTATACTGATCTTTTAACTGAAAAGACAATTCTTATAACCGCTGATACTATTGTCTGGTTTGAGGGGGAAGTTCTTGGGAAGCCGGTTGACAGATCTGAAGCTGTGAGTTTTTTAAAAAGATTATCAGGACAAAAACATGAAGTCATAACCGGAGTTACTATCAGATCTGCTAAGATTAAAAAATCTTTTTATTCTCATAGCGAGGTGATTTTTGCAAAGTTAAAAGAAGAAGAAATTTTTTTTTATGTTGATAATTATAAACCATACGATAAAGCTGGTTCTTATGGAATCCAGGAATGGATTGGATATGTTGGCGTTGAAGAAGTCCATGGCTCTTTTTTCAATATAATGGGATTGCCTGTTCATAAATTATACAGAGAGCTGGAAGCGTTTATCACCGGATGTTAAACTTATGATAGACAGAGAAATCTAAAAACGATTCATATTCATTTATAAATTATTAATATGTTCAATAAGATAATCAGGATTTTTTTAATCATTTTATGGAGCCTTCATTCCTTTAAGTCTTTAGCAGATGAAGGCATGTGGATACCTTCATTACTTGAGTATTATAATATTGATATTATTCAGGGTGAAGGTTTAAAACTTAGTGCCGGGGATATTTATAGTATTAATCAGGCAAGCATAAAGGATGCTGTTGTTATTTTTGGAAGAGGTTGTACTGGTGTTATGGTATCACCGGAAGGACTTCTTTTCACAAATCATCATTGTGGTTATAGCGCAATTCAGAGCCTGAGTTCAATTGAAAATGATTATCTCAAAAATGGTTTTTGGGCTGCTTCAAGAAAAGATGAGTTGCCGGCAAAGGACCTTTCGGTTACATTCCTTGTTAGAATTGAAGACGTAACTCAAAGTGTTTTATCAGATATTGCTGCTGATATTACTGAAGCACAAAGGAAAAACATAATTGATCAGAATATAAGAAAGTTAATTAACGAAACAAAAAAAGATACTCATTATAAAGTAATCATCAAACCATTTTTTTATGGGAATGAATATTATATGTTTATATATGAGGAATTTAATGATGTCAGATTAGTTGGAACGCCGCCTTCTTCCATAGGCAACTTTGGTTCTGATCCGGATAATTGGGTTTGGCCCAGGCATACAGGTGATTTCTGTATATTCAGGGTATATGCAGATCATGATAATAAACCGGCCCCTTTTTCAGAGAGCAATATTCCTTATAAACCCGGAAAGTTTATTCCTATTTCCACGGCAGGTGCGGATAAAGGTGATTTTACCATGATAATGGGATATCCCGGAATAACTACAGAATACCTTATATCTTCCGGTGTTGAAATAATACAACAGCACACTCTTCCATTCAATATCAGAATTAGGGAAAAGCGTATGGAAATAATGAAAAGGCATATGAAAGCATCTGAAATTGTTAATTTACAATATGCTGCCAAGCTTAAGTCTGTTAGTAATGCATGGAAAAAATGGCAGGGAGTTGTCAGAGGCCTGGTAAAAACTGGTGCTGTTGATTTTAAAAAACAACAGGAAAAGGAATTCAGTGCGTGGATAGAAACTGATTCTGAGAAGAAGCTGAAATATGGCCAAATTTTGCCTGATATGTACAAACATTATAAAGAGTTAGTTAAATATTCCCTTCCATACGATTATTATCAGGAATGTTTTATGGCTACAGAGATCTTTCATTTATTTATGAATATCAGTAATACCGTCTCGGAGTATTCCGGCAGGAGTTATGAAGATAAGCTTTTGGCAAAAGAGATGTTATTAGGACAGACAGAAACTTTTTTCAAAGATTATAATCAACCTCTGGACAAGGAGATTTTTTCTGCAATGCTGGAACATTATTTTAAAGATATTGATAAAGAATTTCATCCTGCCTTTTTTTATTCAATGCCCCGTAAATTTAGAGATGATTTTAATGGTTTTGCTGATAATATCTTCAAAAAGTCACGTCTGGCAAGTCATAATAATATAAAATATTTTTTAAAAACTTATCCGGAGAATGAGGATCAACTTATAAATGAGATGTTAAATGATCCATTGTATAATATATTCTCAGCCTTTTTATTTATTTATAATGAAAAAATAATTCCGGTATATGAATTTATTAGTGATGAAATTGATCATAATTACCGCTTATATCTTCAGGCTTTAAGGGAAAAAGATAGTGAGCGTGTTTTTTATCCTGATGCGAATTTTACCATGAGGCTTTCTCATGGTAAGGTTGAAGGATATCAGCCTATTGATGCAGTTGAATATAATTGTCACACTACTTTTTATGGTAAGATTGAAAAATATAAAACAGGAGCTGAAGATTATTTTATCCCTGAAAAATTGATACAATTGTTTGAGGCAAAAGATTGGGGGCGATGGGCTGACAGGAAAACCGGACAATTACATCTCTGTTTTATTGCTTCAAATCACACATCGGGTGGTAATTCGGGCAGCCCGGTGATGAATTCAAACGGACACCTTATTGGCTTGAATTTCGACCGAAACCAGGAGGGGACAATGAGCGATATTATGTACGATATTTCTCAGTGTCGTAATATTTCAGTTGACATACGTTATGTATTGTTCATTATTGAAAAATTTGCCAATGCAGGTTACCTGATTGAGGAGATGGTACTGGCAGATTAATTATTATTTTCTGATAATCGCTACCCAGCCACCTCCGGAAGCTAATTTTATTGTTATGGATGAATTGTTCGAAACAGGGAGTTTAATTTTTTTATAGTCGGAACCATAGCGCTCAGCATTTACTCCGTCTTGCCAAATATCCATTTCATAATTTCCTTTATCAAGAAAACTCATATCCAGCTCGAGGGAACGTGAGTCCCAGTTGGTCATTGCCCCTATATACCATCGTTCTGCGTTCTTACGGGCAAGTGCTAAATATTCTCCTGTTTTGGCATGAAGTACTTTTGTATCTTCCCAGGTAACAGGTACTTCTTTCAGGAATTCCATGCATTCAGCTTCTCTATAATAGTTGGACGGGTTATCAGCCAGCATCTGTAGCGGACTTTCATAAATGACATACATTGCAAGCTGATGGCAGCGTGTGCCAGGGCTCATAGGCTGATTAAAAATACTTCTGAAATTTTCTTTTGTTCCGTTGAGCATCGCTCCGGGAGTATAATCCATTGGGCCGGTTACCATACGTATAAAGGGAGTAAGTAGATTATGATCCGGTGAAGGCTGATCAGACCATTTACTGTTTTCTAAGCCCTTAACAGCTTCATAAGTAATTACATTTGGATAGGCCCTGTGCATTCCCGTTGGCTTATATGCCCCGTGGAAATCTACTAGTAATTTGTGCCTGGCAGCCTCTTTAGCAATTTTATAATAATAATTAACCATCCATTGGTCATCACGCTGCATAAAATCAACTTTAATACCCTTAATTCCCCATTTTTCAAATTGATCAAGGGCTTTGTCAAGCTGATCATCCAAGGCTTTCCATGTTGTCCACAAAATAATACCTACATTTTTTTCTTTACTGTATCTTAATAGTTCATCCATATCTATTTCATCCGTAACGGAAAGAATATCCTCAAGATTGTACCATCCTTCATCCAGTATTATATAAGGAATATTATACTTAGAGGCAAAATCTATATAATATTTGTAGGTTTCGGTGTTGATGCCTGCCTTGAAATCAACACCATAAATATTATTGAAGTTCCACCAGTCCCAGGCTACTTTTCCCGGCTTAATCCATGAAACATCAGTAAGTTGGAGTGGCCCGGATAATTTATATATTATCTCTGAGTTTATTAACTGAGCATCATTATTTGTCAGAACTATTACACGCCAGGGATAGTTTCTTTTTCCGGAAGTTATCGCCAGATACTCTTCATATTCCGTAACCATCACGTTTCTGTCATTTGTTTGCCTTGTTTTTTTAGGATAAGGGGCAAATTTGCCTGTTAAGCCAAAAGAAGAACTTCCTTTAAGAAATAGTCCCGGATAATCTTTGAGTTCAGCTTCGGATATAAGAGCTTTTTTTCCATCGCCCAAATCAATTAAAATAGCAGTGGAGCTAAACATATTTTCATCAATTTCAGATAAAGAAAGATATTTATAATCTCTTTCCTGATGAGAAAACATACTCTCTTCCTGGGGGGACCAAATCCTGTAATCATTTGTGAAACAGAAACTTGCTAACTCGCTGTTTATCTTTATCTGATTTTTCATGTTTGTTTCCCACCGATAAGCCAATCCATCGTCATATACCCTGAAGGTCAGTGCGTAGTTAGTTCTGAAATTCAGTGTAATTTCATTATAATGATCACTTATCTCTGAAAATTTTCTGGGAACTACAGGTCTGAGTATATCTGAGCCTGTCCTTTTCGTAACCTTTTGTACTTTAGCGTCTGCTCCAATAGTTTTCCCGTTGATTACCATGTTGATCTCAGAAGGTGCGATAATCGTTTCTCCCTCAAAATTGATACTATATGTGACTTTATCAGATACTGTGATCAAAACACTAATATTTTCAGCCGGGGACTGAATTATATATTCCTGGCAATAAGAGAATATTGAGAAAATATTTATTAGAAGCAGAATTAGAGAAATAAATTTGCTGTTCATTTTTTATTTAATTATTAGTAAATGAAATTAAATATAGTTTAATTAATAGTTATCTTTTATTTGTCATATATTTTTGGCGATATTCAATCGGAGTTAAATTTTTAATTTTTTTGAATTGCCTGTTAAAATAAGAAATGCTGTGAAAGCCGCAATCATAGCCAATTTCAGAAACTGATATACGGGAATTTATAAGTTTATCACATGCAATGCCAATTCTAAACTCATTGAGGGCATTTGAAAAAGTTTTATTAGTTGTACTTTTAAAAAATCTGCAAAATGCTGATGCATTCATTTTGGCGTATGCTGCTATCTCTTCAAGTTGAATAGGTCTTGTATAGTTTTCCATAAGAAAGTTATAGATATCAGTAATTCTTTTTTCATTTTCACTTTTATAAAAAGAATTACAGAACCCTGATGAACATAACAGCTTATATTCTTCTGTTTCCCCCATTTGATTTAATATGCTGATAAGGGAAGAAATCCTTCTCCAATCTGTTTTTTCGGGGAGGCTGATAATTTCATATGATAACTTTTTGACTAAATGGCCATAAATTTGAACACCATACTTTGCCCTGTCAAGTACATTTTTTGCAGTTTTCATTTCAGGCATTTCGAAAAAATCTTTTCCTGCAAAATCTTTTACAAAATGAATAACTATTAACCTGGCTTTCAGCTTTGGATTATTCCTGTAATAGATATCATCACTGCGCCAAAAATGGGGTATATTAGGCCCGACAAGTACAAGATCGCCATGTGTAAACCGCCTGATACTATCTCCTATGAAACGGGTCCCGCGATTACGTATATGATATAGAAGCTCATATTCTTTATGATAATGGAATTTATCATAAGTAAAAGGCACTTCAGCATAACGACAAAAAAAAGAGCTTTCTGCTGTTTGGGTCTCTTTTGGTAAAAATATGGGTTTCATCAGAAAATAATTAATTAATACATCCCCTGCAATAGGTTTTATTTACCTTATTTAAGCTATTAAAGGTTTTATGCTTAATTGTTAAAATTTAAGATAATAACATAAATTTCAAGTTGAAATGCAAATATAGTGCAATATTTTGCAAAGAAAATATAATTTATAAATAGAAAGTATTTTTATATTTGCGTCATTTTGTGAAATAGTTTATTAACCTTTAGCTGCAATTGCGGAAGTATTTCTTATTAATGATTTCAACGGATCATTTAACTCATGGAATATTGAATTAAATATTTAAAACTCCCATTATTGTTCAATAAAAGGTTAACTTTATAAATAACGGGTTTTAATCTTATTTTTCCTAAACAAATGAATAAATGAAAAAAAACAATTGTAAAATGATCATGCATAGAACAGAAAAATGGAATGGCCTTAGGTCCTTTTTTTTATTCTTGTTTTTGTGCTATTCGTCGTTAGGTTTTTCTCAACAGACGGTTACTGGTAAAATAACTGATGAAAAAGGTGAGCCAATAATCGGGGCAACTATAGTAGTAAAAAACACTACAATAGGTACAATTACTGATTATGCTGGTAATTATAGCTTAATCAATTTATCTCCGGGCAGCATCCTTGTATTTTCTTATGTTGGAATGAAATCAGTGGAATTGACAGTTGGGGTTCAAACCCGGATTGATATTATTCTAGAAGAAGAGACTATCGGCCTTGAAGAAGTTGTTGTAGTTGGCTATGGCATTCAGCGCAAAGAAAGTGTTGTTGGGGCCATAACGCAGATTGAATCTGAAGCCCTGATTCAGTCAGGTGTTACCAATGTGACAAATGCAATTACGGGTAAGCTTTCGGGGGTACTGACTATTCAGCCTTCCGGTGAACCAGGTGCTAACTATTCACAAATTGTGATCAGGGGTTTGTCAAGCTGGAATGGTTCGGATCCTCTAATTATGGTTGATGGTGTTGAACGTGAGTTTCGTGATCTTGATCCTAATGAGATCAAGACCATTTCGGTGCTTAAAGACGCGTCTGCAACAGCTATTTTTGGTGCTAAAGGTGCAAACGGGGTTATTCTGGTTACTACCAGGCGCGGATTAACCGGAAAGCCAAACATGTCCTTTTCTGGATCTGCAGGGGTTGAAAATATTGCCAGGACTCCGGAACATATTGATGCATATACTACAATGTCAATGTTGAATGTAGCTTATATGAACGGTCAGATGTTCTCATCACTGGTTCCTGATCATATTCTGCAGGAATATCGTAACCCTTCAAGTCCTTTAAATTCGATTTTATATCCGGATGTTAACTGGTTTGAACTTATGACCAATAAAATTGCCCCAACTTCAAACGCAAACTTTAATGTAAGTGGCGGAAATAAATTTGTCCGTTATTTTGGATCTTTGGGACATACTTATCAGAGTGATTTTTACAAAAACACAAAAGAAGGCGTATTAGATTCCAGATATTGGTACCATAGAGTGAATTACAGAGCAAATCTCGATTTTGATTTAACCCGTACCACTTTGTTCTCCTTTAATATAGGAGGTGATATAGGTATGAAAAACCAGCCTTCCGGATTTTCATGGAGGCATTTATATGCTGCTCCAACAACTATGTTCCCTGCCTATTATCCTGACTGGGTGCTTAGTGAGGTACCTGATCCCGATTACCCGGATGATTCAGGAAGAAGGCTTGCACAAACTGTTGGAAGTTATCACCAAAATCCTTATACCGGTATGGCCAGTGCCTCATTTAACAGATATCTTAGTTCAAAGCTTTTTACAGATATAGTGTTAGACCAGAAATTGAACTTTATTATCCAGGGACTAAGTTTTAAGGGTAAAGCCAGTATGAATACTTATTTCAGGAATACTGCACTTTCTGCATCTTATGCATATCCTCAATATGTTCTTTACCCTGAAAGGATAGGGACATCACAGAATCCCTGGTACCGTTCCGGTGAATCAAGTGATGTATATGTAATGCCACCTGTTAATGTTTCTATTGGAGGTTTGCAGGATGACTATTATCGTGATCTATATTTTGAGGCTAGCCTGAATTATCACAGAAATTTTGGAAATCACAATACTACTGCCATGATCCTTGCTAACCGTCAGCAAAATAATCAGGGAACCGATTTTCCTTATTATTATCAGGGTTTGGTTGGCAGGTCAACATACAGTTATAAGCTAAAATATTTATTGGAAGTTAATATTGGTTATACTGGTTCAGAACGTTTTTCACCTGAAAATCGTTATGGATTTTTCCCTGCCGGGGCAATTGGATATGTATTGTCAGAGGAAGAATTTTTCAAAACTGCTGTGCCATGGATGAACAGATTGAAGTTCAGGTATTCTGATGGTCTGGTTGGTAGTGATGTTGCATCCAGTAGATGGCTATATATAAGTGATTATTATATACAGGCTGGTTATATTAATGAAGATAAAGGTGCTAATCTATCTGCACAGTGGGAGGAAGCAAGGAAGAAAAACCTGGGTATTGAGATAGGACTTTTCGATAATCTGATAACTGCTAATATTGATATTTTTGAAGAACAACGCAGTAAGATGCTTCTGGAACCTCGGACAGTTACCTTTATTGTTGGAAATGAATTTAAGGAATTGAACATGGGGAAGTTTGAAAAACACGGTTTCGAAGTTGAAACTGAATTCAATAAAACTACTGCAGGAAACTTTAATTATTATATAAGAGGGATTTTTGGCTGGAATGAGAACAGGGTTATTTTCAAGGATGATTTACCTTATGCGCCTGAATATTCCAGAAGTGCAGGAAAACCCATTGATGCTAATCTTGACGGAGTTGCGCTTTCGGGAAGTGGTTATTTTACTTCGGTGGATGATATTCATAATAACCCTCAGCCCCTGGATCCGTTAAGAACTTATATAGGTGATTATAAATTTCTGGATTTTAATGTTGACGGAATTATTGATAAGTCTGACAAGCACGTTGTTCCGGGATCATTCTATGCACCTGTTGTGTATTCATTGTCAAGTGGATTTAATTATAAAAATTTCCATTTTCACCTTCTTTTTCAAGGGAATCATGGTAAATATGCCAAATTTGACCTTCAGTTTGAACATGAATTTACCAAGGGGGATTATCGGGTTCATAAACCTTCACTTGATTACTGGAGACCGGATAATCTGAATGCTAATCATGCTACTTTGCATTTTGCCCCTCTAAGTATTGATAATATTGCCTGGGCAGGAGGATCCGGCGACCAGGGTTATACTCTTGCCCTGCCGGGTCGTACATGGAGAGATGCTTCTTATTTACGATTTAAGGAGATATATGCAAGTTATTCTTTAAAATCAGAATTTTTAAAGAATATCATTGGTATTTCAAATATGCAGATTTATGCTTCCGGAAACAATATTTTTACCTGGACCAAACTTATTGAGAATGATCCGGAAATTCTATTTGATGCTACATATAAGCATGGGCATTATCCTGTCATGCGAAGGTTTACCCTTGGTTTAAGCTTTTCATTTTAACAATTAAAAACGATTAATAATGAGATCAATTTTAAAATATATATTGCTGATTGGAATTGGGATCATTTTGTTTTCCTCATGTGACGATTATCTCGACAAAGCCCCCGAATCAGGTTTAAGTGATGAAGATGTATTTTCAAAATATGAGAATTTCAAAAAGTATTTTGATGGAATTTATGGAGGTCAATATTTTGATCAGCAAAAGCCTACAGCAGATTTGAAGGTCTGGGGAAATTATAACATTACAACCGGGCATCCATTAAGATATATGATTGGGAATCAAAAGACTTCCTGGGATACTTATACTGAAGCTGCTGATGCAGCGCGAGGTTTAACGGCTGCTGCCTTTAAATCAGGTTCTTATATGCAATACAGTTTTATTTATACTTATGCCGGTTATGTTCCAATACTCAGGGCAATGTTTATGGTCATAAGAAGGGCAAATATGGCTATGGAAAAGATTCACATGTTGCAGGATGCATCTCAACAGGATATTGATGATATTCTTGCACAGGCATATTTTGCCAGGGCCTATGCAAACTTTGTCCTTCACAGGACCTGGGGACCTATGCCATATGTAACAAAAGTGATAAGCGGGGATGATGTGTGGGATCAGGAACGCCTTACCAAATATGAATATCTTCAAAAAATTGCAGCAGATTTTGATACTGCAGCGACTTATTTTCAAAAGGCAGACTTAATGCGAAGGGACAACCCTGTTCCCGGAGCTCCCGGACATCTTACACATCCAAACATGTTCAGGCCAAATGGTTGTGCTGCACTGGCTTTCAAAGGGCGTGCCTTGCTTTATGCCGCCAGTC
>CAZLXM010000023.1:3622-30228 GCA_964563105.1 uncultured Bacteroidaceae bacterium | reverse complement strand
AATGGGGGTGTTACAAGCCAACCCTGGGATAAAGCTGACGGAGAAGGACAGATTTCATGGGAAAAGGCAGCAAAAGCAAACTGGGAAGCTCTGCAGGCAGCCTTGCAGAATGGTTATGAATTGATTTCCCCTGCTAATTACAAATTTAATTTTGTTAATGCTTCTTATTCGAATGAACATTTATGGGCATGGGATGCCGGGGCAACAGCTTTTAACAATGCAGCCAAACAATGGATAATCAGCGGCCCTATGGCAGCTAATACTTCTGCAAATAATCCAAGTTGCCCGACTCAGAATTTCGTAGACAGGTTTGAAACTAAATGGGGAGACCCCTTGAATACAGAAGCTGACCGGGATGCTGCTATAAATGAAGGCCATTATAATCCACAGGATCCGTATAAAGATCTTGATCCCCGGTTTTATATAGATGTTATGCACAATACCATGCCTATCCCCGGATATGGCACAGCTCAAATATATTATGAAATGGTTGGGGGTGTTCCGCGATATTCCAATTTATTGCTCCAAAACTATGCAGGTGTGACAAAAACTGGTTACTATCTTGCTAAACAATGGGGTGGGGAAAGTACTTTAAATAGAATTAATATAAGACAAACTGATCCGTTAATGCGCCTCGCAGAACTTTATCTTAATTATGCGGAAGCGGCAAATGAAGCCTACGGGCCCAATACACCGGCCCCTGGTACAAATCTTACTGCGGTACAGGCTATAAATATAATTCGGGCAAGATTTGGTCATGTTCCTGTACAAGATAGATTTTCAGCAGATAAGAATATTTTCAGGGAAAGAATAAGAAATGAACGTTGTGTTGAATTATTTCATGAAAATTTTCATTACTTTTTTGATACAAGACGCTGGATGGAAGCCCCTGAAAGACAAGTTGAGGTTAATTATGGAATGGATATAGAAAAACTTGCAGCAGGATATGATCCTTCAGTTTATCCAACCGGTTATCGTTATACTCGTGTCCGGCTGGCTGATAACCGGCAGGGTGTCTGGAAAGATGCGATGTATTATTTTGCATTTGAGCTGGATGATGTCCAAAAAATGAAAAACTTCATACCCAATATTTCCTGGTAAAAAATTATCTTAAAACTAGAGATATGAGATTAATATATAAATTAAACAATTTGTTACTTATTAGTTTACTGATCTTTTTATTTGGCCTTTCGGCTGAAATAAAGGGACAGGAAAAAGGGGATAAAAAACCCCCGCTTATCAGTGTTAATGTCAACATTTTGGATGAACAGGATTTGCCAATAGCTAATGCTATGATAACAACTGCCGGAGTTGTTACCGGATTTACCGGTGCAAAGGGAGTTTTTCCCCTTGAAGCTGTTTCTTCTGATAAAGTGCTTATAAGTAAAAACGGTTATGCAGATCTTTATGTCACAGTAGAAGAGTTGCTTAAAAACCCTGTAGTGTACCTTGAAAGTGAAAGTCTGTTTCTTTCATCTGCAGATATTATTCCAATGCCTTTTATGAATATTAAAAAAAGACATTCTACTTCAAGTGCATATTTGATTAATAGTGAGGATATGGAAAAATATCCTACCATTGATGTGCGAAATTCTCTTACAGGGCTCGCACCAGGATTACAAGTCAAGGAAATAAACGGAGCTCCGGGTATGCAGGCAGAAGAGCTTTCGAAGACTTTTGACAGGACAGATAAAATACGTTTCTATACCAGAGGCAGGAGCCCGATTTATATTATTGATGATGTGCCAGCCCAGATAACAGAAATACAGATTGAGCAGATGGAAATAGAGTCGGTTACAATTATTAAAGATATCGTGGGCAAGGCAATGTATGGTCCTGCTGCAGCGGATGGAATTATTTATATTAAAACAAAAAGGGGTAAAACAGATCAGAAACTTCTTAAAGTTAATGCAGAATCAGGCTTACATGTTACAGACCGTTTTCCGCAATGGGTGCTTGGAGCTGACCATGCCAGATTAAATAACCTGGCACGTACAAATAGTGGAATTGCTCCTGTTTATTCCGAAAGTGATATTTCAGAATATGCAAAAAATGATCCTTATAATATGTATCATCCTGGTATTAATTATCGGGATATGATGCTTAAAAATTCGATGAATATGCGTAAGGCTAATGTTTCTTATGAAGGAGGAGACAGAGGCATCAGATTTTTCAGTAATATTGGTTACAGCGGAGAAGATGATCTTTATAAGATTGGCCCCATTTCAGATTATAACAGGTTAAATGTTCGCTCAAATCTTGATATTGGAATAAATGAGTTGCTTTCAGTAAAACTGAATATTTTTGGAGGTCTGACAATCAGAAGATCACCTAATTATGGGTATTCTTCCGGTTATGGTTCTGATGGCAGTTCTGACGCTGAATTGGATATTATTGAATTTAACAGTGTTATTTCTGATATTACATCTATTTCGCCAATTGCTTTTCCGGTTTATGCAAACTATGATGAAGATGAACAGGTTTACTGGTATGGAGTTGATCCGGCATTTCCATACAATCCGATAGGAAGGCTTACCAGTAATGGATATTATTCAGAATATGGGCGCACAGGAGCAACTAATATTGCTTTTGATTATGATATGAAAAATATACTTCCCGGGCTTAAATCAACTACTTTTGCCAGTTTTGATATTTTTAACCTTTTACGTATAGGGAAAGCTGAACAATATATTGCTTACAATGTGATCCCGTCAAAAACTTCCGGCGGGGCAGATACTATTTTGCTTACTAAGGCCCATGATGGTGTCGATATGGCAGGACAGGCAAAATTACATGATTTCTATTATCAGCGTTATACCGGATATCAAAGTTTCCAATATGACAGGGCTATCGGTAACAACAGCTTTTTGCAGTCAGCTTTAATTTATAAATTATCCAGGGTTACAAGAGATCAGGTTAAGGAACCGGAACGACAGCAAGATCTTATCCTTACCGGTTTGTTTACAAACAGTGATAAATATAGTATCCAGGGGGTATTGGATTATGCGGGAAGTTCCAGTCTGCCTCAAGGTAAAAGATATGGCCTTTTCCCATCTGTAGGTGTATCCTGGGTAATATCAGAAGAAAATTTTATGTCGGGCATTTCTTTGCTTGACTATTTAAAACTCAGGATTGAGACGGGAATACTGGGATTTGAGAATTTTGACCCTCCATTTTATTATCAGGATAGCTGGACATATAATACAAGCGGGGGTAATACCGGTGCAGCGCCAACCGGTTATTGGTTTGGAAGCGATCTTGTATCTACAATGCGCAGCAATATTAACAGAATAGGGAATCCTAATTTAAAATGGGAGAAACGAAAAGAAATATCTGCAGGCTTTGATGCATTGTTATTTAATAAGAAACTTGAATTGGAAGTAACATATTATAATAATGTTCGTGACGGGATCCTTACAAATCTTTCTTATGTAGTTCCCTACACAACCGGAATTGCTTTTACTAATAACTATTTTAATTATAACAGTACCCGTTATTATGGTGTTGAAAGCAGTATACGCTATTCTTCCCAGGCCGGAGATTTTAGATATTCTGTCGGAGCAATGACAACAATTCAAAATTCAAAAATATTGAAGTATGATGAACCAGATTTTCGTTTTGATTATCAGAGCAGGATTGGCCAGCCGGCAGATGCTTATCGCGGGTTGACATATTTGGGGAGATTTGTAAATAATGCAGAGGCCTTGATCATTCCGCAGTTATTTGATGAAAGTTTGCAAGCCGGAGATTTGAAATATAAGGATTTAAATGGAGACGGGGTAGTTGATAATAATGATGTTAGTATGATAGGTCATACAAGCCCGAGGTTGATTTATGCCCTGAATCTACAGTTAAGTTATAAAAACTTCGATTTTACCATGATTGCTGATGGAATAGCATTTGTTGATTTGCCTCTTACTAATTCATATTTTAGAAATGGTTGGGGTGATGGTGCTTATTCTGAATTTGTCAGGGATAATATAGGGGGAGATTATCCACGTTTGAGCTATTATCAGATAAGTAATAATTTTCAGGCATCTGAATTCTGGTTAACAAAAGGCGGTTATTTTAAAATTCAGAATGTGGAGCTGGCTTATACATTGCCACAGTCATCTTCCCGTGCTTTGAGCGCCAGGAAGGTGAAATTTTTTGTACGCGGAGCTAATTTGTTAACTCTGACTGAAGTTAAATATATTGATCCTGAATCACCTGCTTCCGGTGTATCAATGTATCCGTTATTCAAGACATTTACAGGTGGATTAAACTTCATTTTTTAAATTGAAAGACTATGAAAGCAAATAAAATTATAATATTTGGTATTCTTGCACTGTTGTTTACATCATGCAGTGATTATCTGGAACCATATCCCGGTGCTGTACGAACAGGAGATGATTTATGGAAGTATCCGGAAATGGCCCGCGGATTAATTGGTCAGGCTTATGATTATATACCCTCAAATTATAATAATAATGAAGGTTCTTATCTGGATTGTGCAACAGATGACGCTGTTTCGACCAGTACAACCCGTAATATCCGTAAGCTTGCAGTTGGTGCCATTACACCGGGTCAGGACCCGTTTTTAACCTATTATGAACGCGATTATAAAGGGATCTATTTGGTTAATACTTTCTTGAAAGATAACCGGGGTTTTAATATTCGTTATGTTGTTGTTCCTGAGCTTGATAGTTTGGTACGCTATCGTTTACAAGGAGAAGCTTATGCTTTAAGGGCATGGTTTCACTGGGATTTATTACAAAAATTTGGAGGTAAAACTGCTGACGGACGTTTATTAGGAATTCCTATCGTTACTGAACCTGTTGATCTGACTAAGACTTTTGATGTTGAAAGAAATACATATGACGAGTGTGTACAACAAATTTTAAAAGACTGTGATTCTGCATATAAATATCTGCCTCTTGCTCACAGAGACTATTTAGTGGAAAATCTTTCCGGGCAACAGGCCTATGCCGGAAGCCGCTATTTTCGCCGAATGGAAGGTATTATTGCCAGGGCAATACAGGCTCAGGTATGTTTAACCTGGGCCAGTCCGCTTTTTAATCCGGAGAATGATGTTAGCCGTTGGCAAAAAGCAGCTGCATATGCAAAAGAAGTAATTGATTTTAAGTTGAATGTAGATAATGTTGCAAATGGGTTCGATCCCGTAAAGGCTGTTAACTGGGTAAATCCAAATTTTCCTGGAGGAATATGGATTTCACGTTTTGCCAGAAATTCTTCCATGGAAACAATGTTTTATCCCGGTGGTTTTCAGGGATCAGGAACTATGGGGGCAACACAGGAACTTGTAGATTGTTTCCCAATGGCGAATGGCTATCCGATAACACATCCTTCAAGCGGATACGATCCTGCAAATCCATATGCAGGGAGAGATCCGCGCTTTTATAATACTATTTTTTATAATATAGCACAGGCAAAAAGAAACGAAACAGGGGCCGTAATGTATACTTTTGAGCCCTGGGTTAACGGAGGTAAGGATGCGCCTGAAGTGCGTTCAGATAATAGTCGTACAGGGTATTATATAAAGAAATTTCTGTATATGGGTTTTAATTTTTCTGATGCAACTCAGGACCTGGCATATCGCAGTAAATTTATTTTCAGATGGTCACATATATGCATGATTTTTGCAGAAGCTGCCAACCAGGATGTTGGCCCTGATAATTCAACTAAATACGGGTTGTCAGCAAAAGATGCTATAAGTTATCTGCGTAAAAGAAGAGTTGTAGGCAATACAGGTGGTATTAACCCTGACCCTTACCTGGAAGAAGTTGCTTCCGAAGGGAAGGATGCTTTCGATGCCTTTATTCGTAATGAAAGAAGGATTGAAACCTGTTTTGAAGGTATTCGGTTTTATGATTTACGCAGATGGAACACTCCTTTGAGTGACCTGAATAAATCCGTGCATGGGGTTAAAGTCACAAAAAATCCTGATAATTCCTATTCATATGAGAGTGTGCGGGTGGAAAACCGTTCGTTTCCTTCTCTGTATCTCCCAATACCTTATGAAGAAATGTTGCGTATGAAAAATATGGTCCAGAATGAAGGCTGGGATACCTGGGATTAACATAATGAAACTGTATAAAAATAAAATATTATGAAAAAAATATTAACAATTTTCTTTCTAATGACTTTTCTGGTCTCTTGCTACGATGACTATCTTAAAGATTTTGACTTTGACGGAGTGTATTTCCCTTTTCAGACAAATGTTCGTTCTGTTGTTGTAGGTGAAGGAATGAAAATAGAAATAGGAGTTGTATTGGGCGGAGTCAGAGAAAATTCGCGTGATCGCATAGTTAATTATCAGCTTGATAACAGCCTTGTTAATGAAGACATTCTTTTAGCCATGAAAAGTGGCTTTGAATACGTTAAATCAAGCTTAACTAATGTAACTGAATTAAACCTCTTACCAGCTAATTATTACAACCTGAGTGATAATAGTAAATTTATTATCTCAAAAGGACAGCATAGTGGCACCATTATATTGCAGGCTGACTCAGCAACTTTTCTTTCAGATCCTGCAACACTTGAAGCCGGATATGTACTTCCTTTACGAATTACAACTGCGGATGCCGATACTATAATTGAAAGCAGAAACTATGCAGTGATTGGTGTAAAATATGAAAATATGCTTTTTGGTAATTATTGGCACGGGGGAGTTACCACCGTAAAAGATGAATTAGGAAATGTAGTGCAGGAAATTAAGTATTATACCACCATCCCGTCTCCGGACTCAAGAGCATGGAAACTTTCTACTGTCGCTCCTTCTTCTCTTGTAACCAATGGTGTGAGTGATCTCTCAAGTTCATCTAAACAAGAGTTTAAAATTACACTTGAAGGTGGAAACATAACTATTAGCAGTATGCCGGATGCAACCTATGAAGTATTGCCTGATGGCCCGAGTTCATATAATAAGGCGAAATTATTACAGGACAGGAAAATTTATTTAAGTTATAAATACGAACATGAAGGTAACTGGTATTATGCCCGGGATACACTTACATTTCGCAATCGTATACGTGATGGAGTAAATGAATGGCAGGATGAAAATCCTGAAAATTATAATTAATTTGAAATCTTGTTTTGAAAGTTATAACAATAGATTATTTCATTAAAATGGTAACTTAGTTTTTTATGGAATAAAAGGTTTTTATAAAGCTGTAAATTAATATAAGCATTACAATCATTGTGTGTGTTTATGGTTTGTCAGGATTTAATAAAATAGTCAAAGTGTCAAAGTCTTGAGAAATAAGCATTCACATAGAAAACGCTTTATTAAATTACAGCTTTTTGATTTAATTTCATTCCATGTACTAATATTTAGTTATTTTATCAGAACCTGGTGATTTATCTTTTTCACTGATACAAAATAAGTATCCTTGAGTATATTTAATTTAAAATTATCAGGTAAAGCTGATAAAAACCTTATGATAATGCATAATTCTTTAATAATCAACGCTAATAAGTAATTATGAAGTTTTCAGGGATATTTTTACAGTTTATTACTATTATTTACTTTGCAGGTTTTGAAGTTGCCAATAGCCAAAAAACTGTCAATACACTTTTAGTTTCTGAGCTTGTATTAGAGAAAGGGCTAAGTCATATTGATCTTGGAAGATACCCTGGAATCCTGCTAATGCATTCTATGAGTGAATTAGCTTTAATACATCCCGATAAAGGTAAAATAATGGCTCACACGCTTGAATTGTTTCGTCAATATTCAAGCAAAGAAATAAAAGTAAAAGGGAACTATATTAGTTATGAAGTTGGGGGAAGCGGTGCTGCTATGCTTTATTATTCTAATAAATCAGATATACTAAAAACTCAGGTTGCTGATGGGGCCAGGCGAATGAAAGAAGAACAGAAACGTTCTGCTGAGGGTTTACATATTCCTCCTCATCTAAATGAAAATCAGGTGTTTATTGATATGGCATTTGCAGTAACTCCTTTTTATCTATACTCAGGCCTGGCTTTTGAACGACAGGATTATATTGATCTTGCTGTATATGAGACACTTGAATTATTCAGGATATTGGAAGATAAAAATACCGGATTATTGCATCAGGGCAGGGGCTTTAACGGAACAGGCCAAATTTCTGAAGATAACTGGAGCAGGGGAAATGGCTGGGGGGCATTTGCTTTATCTATCCTTGTAAGGGATTTACCGGCCGATCACCCTAAAAGATCTGAAGTGGAAAGTCTTTCTAAAAAATATTTTGCAGCCGTGATCCGGCATCAGGATAAAAATGGTTTATGGCACCAGGAAATGACAGATAATACATCTTATGTTGAAACTTCAGGTAGTGGACTTATGCTTTTTGCACTGGGTGTTATGTTGGAAAATAAATTATTGCAGGAAAGGTATAAAAAAAATATTATAAAAGGGTTACATACTTATTTTTCATACATTGGATATGATGGTTCAGTGAGCAATACCTGTATTGGATGTTTATGCCCTGGTAACGGGACTAAAGAAGATTACAAAACCAGGGAATGGAAACTTAATGACCCTCATGCTTTTGGCCCGGCTGTTATGGCATTTACACAGGCATATAAAATTGGTATTAAAGACCTGAAGAAAACTAATTTTCCATAATTTACCCTGTTTATTCAGGTTGAATGAGTTTAATATATCAGGTTTTAGTAAAATATTGAGTTCCTCCAAACAGTTATAAATAATCGGGGGAGGATAATTCGATTTATAATAAACTAAAAATTAATAAAACATGAAGTACAAATTTTTTTTAATTCCGGTTTTTCTTTTTCTTATGTCTTCTGCCTTTCCTCCCGGAAGTATTCAGGTAAAAGTTGATGCAACCAGGACCACGGGTAAACTTGAACCTTTTTGGGCCAGTCAGATAATCCATCCTACAGAATTTCTTTTAACCGAATGGGGTAAAAATTTTGTGAACTTATTAAAAGAATCTGGTGCTGCACGAGAATATATACGTATTTATAATCAGCCTGAAGCAGCTATAAGGATATCTGCTGACGGTAAAATTTCATATGATTGGGGCAGGTTTGATGAGATGGCAGATATTATTCTATCTACGGGTAATAAAGTTAAAGTTGTGTTTTTTGGCATGCCTTATGAGCTTGCTGTTCATCCTGATGCAGTAAGAAGAAGACCATATGGTGCTTTGGTCTGTTCTTCCCCTCCAAAAGATTATAAGCAATGGGAAGAATTATGTGCTGATTTTACCCGTCATGTAATTAAAAAATATGGTATTAATGAAGTTAAACAATGGACTTTTCGTTGCTGGAATGAGCCTGACGGGGCAAGTTTCTGGTATAAAGGCGATTTGAATGAATATTTAAAATTGTATGATTATTTTGCTAAAGGTGTAAAAGGGGTTCACCCGGATATTAAAATTGGGGCCCCTGCTTTAACCAGTACCGGCACTTACAATAAGCCTGAGAATTTCAGGTTTTTCCTTGAACATGTTACTAATGGCAAAAATCATGCAACCGGCGAAACCGGTTCTCCTGTTGATTATCTTGCAATACATACATATGGCGGGAATAGTGCAGGCGGGGGCCCTGGCAGAGATTATCCCGAAGTTGATTATATTATAGAGCAACAAAAGCTTTATGCAGATATGAGAGATGAGTATCCAAAACTAAAAAATATGCCATTGCATGTCGAAGAATGGGGTGTTTCATCCGGAGGTGTCACGGGAGTTGATAAAAAGCCTACAGCTGATGTCCGGAATTCAGAATATGGAGCAGCTTTTCTTGCAACTCTTGTTGCCGAACATGTTAAAATACGGCAGGAAAATGATCGAAAAATAGAGGCATTTACATTTTGTTCTTCAGGATATGAAATAATCCCTACACATGATTTTATGGGTTATCGAACTTTTGACACTAAAAACGGGTTCCAAAAACCAATATTGAATGCTTACAGAATGCTTAACAAATTAGCAGGTGATCTTGCAATTGTTACTTTAAACACATCAAATAAACATGTATCTGCATTTGCAACCCATGATACAAAAAAAATTACGATTATTGTTGCTAATTTTCAGAATGACAGAATAAACAATGATGGCAACTCTTATCCGATAAATTTGAACATTGATTCCCGCTGGAAACCCGGATCAAAATTAACATTTAATCACTGGCGGATTGATAAGGATCATAGTAATGCTTATACAGTTTTTAAAGAGATTGGTTCACCTGAATTACCTAATCCATTGGAGATTGATATTGTTAAAAAAAGGATGTATCTTGAAATGCTTGAACCTTCACGGCAAATTACTGCTAAAGACTTGAACAATATTAATTTTGAGTTGCCATGCAATTCTGTTTCACTTATTGAGATAATCAAAAATTAATTTATACAAAAAAAAACATCTTCATTATTTTAATATAAAAAAATGAAATCTACCATATTTATTAGCTCTTGACTTTAAAATAAATGAACAAGTTATGATAATTTCATTTAAAAAAGTTTATTGATTTATTTCAGTTATTAAATTTTTATATCATGACACAAATGAATAATTTAATTTTTACTGACAAAATTTCAAACCATCATCAAATCGGTGGTATTGAGACTTCTGTTCTTGATAATGGCCCTGGCAGGGGTACTCGCATTGCCTGGATAAATACCGGAACAGGACTTCGCTATAAGGTTGTATTAGACAGGGCAATGGATATTGCAGATGCTTTTTTTAATCAGCATAGCCTTGCATGGATTAGCCATGTGGGTGTGACGGCACCGGATCCTTATTCAAATAAGGGATTGGAATGGCTCCGTTCATTTGGTGGGGGCCTTTTAACTACATGTGGCCTTTCACATGTTGGTGACCCTGAAACAGATACCTATGGCGAAAGAAATCTTCATGGAAGGATTAGCAACATTCCTGCTGAAATTTTAGAAATTGTTCAACCTGATATTTTGACCGGGAAAAATGAAATGCGCATTAGCGGGATCATGAAAGAAACATCAGTTTTTGGGCCTAATCTTGAATTAAAAAGAACTATTTCTTCAATTCTGGGAAGTTCGGAAATTAAGATCCATGATGAAGTTAAAAATGTCGGAAATCAACCCGTTCCTCACATGCTTCTTTATCACATTAATTTTGGATGGCCTTTGGTAGATGAAGGGACTGAAATTATTTATGAAGGAGAATGGGAATCCAGGGGCAACCAATTTGATAATGCAATCTTTTATGAAGGAAATGATTTTAAAAAATGTCAGGGCATATTGATTGAACATAATGGTGCCGGCGGAGGATGTGTATTTATTGATCCTGTTGCAGATGAAAAAGGTATTTGTACATATGGTCTCAATAACAGCAGGTTAAATCTTAAATTTTTAATTAATACCAAAAAAGGGCAGCTACCGGTAGTTGCAAACTGGCAACATTGGGGGAAAAGAGAATATGTTACAGCACTTGAACCATGTACTAATCCTCCTGTTGGCCAGAAAAAGGCAAGAGAACAGGGAAAATTGATTTTTCTTGAGCCGGGGGAACAAAGGTCTTATGATATAGTGATGAAGGTTTTCGGTTCCTGAATAGCCTGGGGCCGGAAGAACTTCATGTAGCTGGAGGGGCAGGGTTGTTGAATAGAGATTAAATGTTGGAAAAGAGATTACGATTTTTATTTATTAAGTAATCAGAAGAAAATCATAATTCTCCTCTGGATGGTTTTTTTAAAAATGAAATATAATTTTCAAACCATTTTCTTAATTATAAAATACTTTATTAGAATAAAAATTTTCAGGGTATTTTAAAGAATTCCGGAGTAGAAAGAGTTTCTTTCAACTATCTAATCAAATTGTAAAATTTAAAATTCATATATATGAAAAAATCATTTAGAAATTTCAAGATATTATTTTCAGCGTTGTTAAGTGCATTTTGTATTTATGGTCATTCCTCGGACGGGATCTATAATGTTTTTAGCTTTGGGGCAAAAGGTGATGGGAAAACCCTGGATACAAAAGCTATACAGTTAGCAATTGATCGTTGTAATAAAGAGGGTGGTGGAACAGTATATCTGCATAAAGGATGCTTTGTTTCCGGAACAATTTATTTAAAGGATAATGTAAACCTTTATATTGAAGCAGGCGCTGTATTAAAAGCCAGCAATAATCTGGATAATTTTCCTGTAAAACCATCAAAATATCCCTCTTATACCGGAGAATTTGTAACGAATAAGATGCTGATCTATGCTGAAGATGCTAAAAATATCAGTATTTCCGGTCGTGGTACAATTGATGGAAATGGTGATCATTGGATTGAAGGACCTTATGGCAGTCCGTCTTTTAGTCTCAGGCCCCGGATAATTCATATGAGAGGATGTGAAAATATTCAGGTTCGGGACATAACTCTTTATAATTCTGCATCATGGGTCCAGTCATACCAGTCTTGTAAAAATATGCTTATTGATGGAGTAAGTGTAAACAGCAGAGAAAATAAAGATATCGAAAAGCCGAGGTATATTGATGCACGCGGCAGAAATACTGATGGAATGGACCTGATAGATTGTCAGCAGGTGAGAGTATCAAATTGTTTTATTGTGAGCGGTGATGACGGCATTTGCTTAAAAAGCTTCTCCCCCGATGAAAAATGCAGAGATATTACAATAACTAATTGTGTATTAAGCACCAATGGGTCTGGGATCAAAATTGGTACAGAAACAGCCGGAGGTTTTGAAGATATTACTGTTTCCAACTGTGTTGTTTATGATACCAGAGCAGAAGCTATTGCATTATTGACTGCTGACGGGGCCAATATTGAAAGGGTCACTGTTTCAAATATTTCATTAAGGAATATTAAAGGCGCTGCAATAGCTATACGTTTGGGGGTGCGTAATCGTCCATACACATTAAACGCAACGTTCAACAAGCCCCTGATTAAAGATATTATAATACAGAATGTCCAGGGGACCCGTATTAGCACAGATTTTGGTTGTTCAATTACCGGAATACCCGGTTATACAGTAGAAAATGTTATTCTGAAAAATATAAACTTGGTATTTGAAGGTGAAGGTACTATAGCAGATTCAAATAGAGAAATTCCCGAACATGAAACATCTTATCCCAGTGGCCGGGTATTTGGCAGGATACCGGCATATGGATTTTATATCAGACATGTTAATAATCTGTTATTAGATAATGTCTGGATGCGATTTTTAAAGGATGACCATCGCCCTGCTTTATTATGTGATGATGTTGAGCAACTTGTGCTCAGGGGGCTTAAAGCTCAGGGTACAGATCTTACACCTGAGCTGATACGGCTTAAAAACACCAGAGATGTTGTTATTTCCCAAAGCAGGCCTTCTGTACAAATACCAGTATTTTTATCAGTATTTGGCGAAAAATCTGATCAGATAATTTTGCAAAATAATATTCTAAGGGATGTCAAGCAAAAATATATTCTTGATAAAAATTTAAAAAGGAGTATTATAACTGAAACAGACCCTTTAATTAGTCTTCGCACCCTTCCCGAAGATCTTCCTTTTCCTTTACTTGGAAAAATAAAAACTCTGTCTTCTCTTGAAATAAAGCGTTCCAGATGGTCAATTGGCGGAGAAACTCTTGATCGGGATTATGCTGATTATCATTCTTATAAAGCATATCTCTCTCCATCTGGTACTAAAAGAATAAGATTACAAGGTGGATGGGCAAAATGTGAGAAGGTAAAGGGAATTTATAATTTCGAATGGCTTGATCAAATTGTGGATGATGCAATTTCTCAGGGTGTATCACCCTGGATTCAGACTTCTTATGGCAACCCGATTTATGAAGGTGGCGGACAACCTTTCCTGGCCGGTGGTATTCCTGTGTCAGAAGAAGCCTTAAAAGCCTGGGATAATTGGGTTCATGCTTTGGTAAGCAGATACAAAGACAGAGTTAAGGAATGGGAGATCTGGAATGAGCCTGATATCAGCAAGCAAATAACTGCAGGGGAATTTGCGGCATTTTATGTACGTACCTGTGATATTATTAAAAAAGTTCAGCCTGAATCACGTATTATTGCTTTGGGCCTTGCAGGTTTAGGCAGGACAGAATATATTACCTCAATCCTGGATATTCTTAAAGAAGAAAAAAAGCTTAATTATATGGATGTTTTGAGTTATCATGGATACTCTTCACGTCCTGAGCAAATGTATCCATCAATACAAAAACTTCGTGAAACCGTTAATATATATAATCCCAAAATTGAGCTTTGGCAGGGTGAAAACGGTGCACCTTCTACTCCGGCAGGGCGGTCAGTCGGTGCATTGAGCCGGGAGGACTGGTCTGAGATAACGCAGGCAAAATGGGTATTACGAAGGATGATGGGAGATATTGGACATGATGTGGATGTAGTCAACGTGTTTACTATGTCCGATCTATGGTATTCCGGCGGAGACCATCTTACAGGTTATAATTCCAAAGGGCTCCTCAAATCGAATTCCGACAATACTATTGAACGGCCAAAGCTTTCTTATTATGCGTACCAACATACAACATCTTTATTTTCAGAAAAAATAGATCGTATAAAATCAGTTTTGATAGAAAAAGACAATACTGATCTAATGGTATTTGCTTTTAAAAAAGAGAAGAAAAAAGGAAATGCTGTTGTTTTCTGGTTCTCTGGAGCAAAACCTGCTGATACATATCCGTTTGAAACTATAAGTTTTTCTGTTTCAGGAGTGAAGATAAAAGATCCACTTATTGTTGATTTATTAACTGGTAAAGTATATCAGTTGCCCGCTGAAAATATTTATGCTAAAGGTAAATACATTCAGTTAACAGGAATACCTGCAGCAGATTATCCTTTGGTTTTGGTAGAAAAAGAATGGTTAAGTTTTACTCAATCTTTCAATTAAAAAAACTCCTTTATCTAATAATAATTAAATAATTTATTATGCAAGCTTTCAGGTATTATCTTTTATTAAATACCCTGTTATTTACAGTAATTATAAATATATATTCTTCGGAAGGAATATATAATGTACTTCATTATGGAGCGAAAGGAGATGGAAAGACTTTGGATACCAAAGCTATTCAGGCTGCAATTGAGCGTTGTCACAAAGAAGGGGGAGGGAAAGTTTATTTTGAAAAGGGCTGTTTTAGTTCAGGAACTCTTTATATGAAAAGTAATGTTACTTTATTCATTGAAAAAGGTGCAATACTCCGGGCAAGCAATGATCTGGAAGACTTTCCGATAATCCCGTCTGAATACTATTCATATAAAGGCCCGAAAGTAACAAATAAAATGCTGATCTATGGTGAGGACGTGGAAAATATAAGTATCTGCGGGAAAGGTACAATAGATGGGAATGGTGATCACTGGCTGGAGGGGCCATACGGAAGTCCTTCATTTAGCCTGCGTCCAAGAATTATACATTTCCGGAATTGCCAAAATGTTCATGTTCGCGATATTACCCTTTATAATTCAGCTTCATGGGTTCAGTCCTATAAACTGTGTAAAAATGTTTATATTGATGGTATAACAGTTGACAGCAGGGAAAATAAAGATATTGAAAAGCCAAGATTTACTGATGCCAGAGGGCGAAATACTGACGGTCTTGATCTGGTAGATTGTGAATCGGTAAGAATCTCTAATTGTTTTATTAATTCCGGCGATGATGCTATTTGTTTCAAAAGTTTATCCCCTGATAAAATATGCCGTAATATTGTTGTAACTAATTGTATTGTGAGCTCTAATGCATCTGCAATAAAAATTGGGACTGAAACCAGTGGAGGATTTGAAGATATTAATATTGAAAACTGTGTGATCTATGATACCCGGTGTGATGGAATTACAGTTTCAACTGTTGATGGTGCCGGAATTGAAAGAATCAATATCTCCAATATCACTATGCGAAATATCAAAGGTTCAGCTATATTCATCAGGCTCGGGAATCGAAATACTGTATATGAAGAGGATGGAATAATAAAAGAAGGATATTTAAAAGATGTTTTAATAGAGAATATTACGGGAAGCAGGATGTCTCCCGATTGGGGTTCTTCTGTAAGCGGGATTCCCGGATCTCAGGTAGAAAATGTCATAATCAGAAATATAATGCTGGAGTTTGAGGGTGGCGGTACCCTTGAGGATGCATCGAGGCCAATTCCTGAAAATGAAAAAGGATATCCAAATGGCTGGATGTTTAAAAAATTACCTGCTTATGGGTTTTATGTTCGTAATGTAAAAAATATTACCCTTGAAGATGTCTGGTTAAAGTTCGCAAAAGATGATCTCAGACCTGCTTTAATTTTTGACAAAGTTGAGCTCCTTGAAATAAATGGATTAAGGGCATCAGGAACCAATCAAACACCTGAGGTTATCCGGCTTGTCGATGCGAAGGATGTTCTTATTTCCGAAAGTCAATCCTGTAATTTTGTTCCTGCATTTCTTTCAGTTTCGGGAAACAGATCGGAAAAAATTGTAATGCTGAACAATAATTTGGGAAATGTGGAAAAAGAATATATCACTGAAGAAGAGTCAATAAGAAATAAAATTACAGTTTTTCCATAATATTTGAGATTCCTATATGTTACAAAAACTTTTTTTCCTTTTCGCCATACTGTTTTTTTCCGGATTTTTTACTGTTGACAATAGCAACAGAAATATTCATTTACAAAAAAAATGGATTAAAGATCTTAATTTAATTTCTGACAGAACGATTAAATCAGATTTGCAAAATATAAAGCCGGATGGAATTAATTCTTATATAGAAGAGGATAGTCTTGCAAAATTGCTGAACAGTCAGGGGCAATCAAATATCCCCCTGCTTCTAGATAATTTAAAAATAGTTGCGGGCCTGGAATATTCCTATTTACATGAGCCCGGAAAAAATGATATGACAAGGGTCACTCAGCTTAAAGAAGGCCTTAAAATAGGATGGGCAGAAGATTATTTTTTTGAAGTTACCGGCAAATATGATTTGACCATTTTTTATGTTGATGGAAAAAAAGGCAATTCATCTGTAGAGATATTTATCAACAATCAAAAAGCCGGTGGAATTTTGATGGGTGCAACAGATTCATTTAAAGAACAAACCATCAAAGGTATTAATATACAACAATGGAGTAAAATTGAGCTGGAATTCCGGGGTGATGGAAATGAAAGATGCCGTGTAGTAAATCTTTTATTCACTTATACCGGTAATTTTAACGGAAAAACGGAAAAACTAAATAAGCCATTAAGTCTGGATGTATTTGAAACAGCAGATAAGAAAAATTATGGGCGCACTATGCTAACTAATTTTGTTGGTGTAAGACTGGACAGTCTTATGAAAAAAAGAGAGGCTGAAATTGGGTTGTTAAGTACTCCGGAAGATTGGGCTGTAAGACAAAATGAAATTCGCAGGCAATTAGGCGAAATATTTGGTGAATTTCCCCGTAAAACAGCGTTAAAGCCTTTAATAACCGGCAAACTGGACAGGGATGGCTATGTCATCGAAAAAATTATATTTGAAAGTCAGCCTGGCTATTATGTGTCCGGAAATCTGTACCTTCCTTCCAACAGAGAATTTCCGGTTCCGGGCGTGATTTTTACATGCGGACATTCAGATAATGGAAAAGCAATGGAATATTACCATGAAACCTGCCTTGGACTTGTTAATAAAGGATATGTTGTTTTAGCATTTGATCCAATGGGCCAGGGTGAACGTTCGGAGTATTTCGATCGGGAGAATAAAAAAAATATTATTTCTTTATCTACCGGTCAGCATATGTATCTTGGGAGAACATCTTTTTTGGTTGACTGGTCCCTTGCAGGACTCAGAATATGGGATGGTATAAGAGCTGTAGATTATCTCGTATCCCGTCCTGAGGTGGATCAAAATAAACTTAGTATAGTGGGTAATTCCGGAGGAGGACAAATGGCACTGCTTATAGCTGCAGCAGACGAACGAATCGGGGTTTGTATTGCTGCACATCCCGGCGGCCCCATGGAAAACAGATATCTTAAAGGTTTTGGGATCCTATCACAAAGTTTGATTGACAGAGAGATAATGAGTTTAATCGCACCCAGGCCATGCCGGATTATAGTAGGGAGAGATTCAGGTGAAGAACCCAGGCACAGGGCAATATTTGAAGATATGCAGACTGTTTATCAAGGATTTGGAAAAAAAGAACTTGTTGATTTTGTATTGGTAGACGGTTTCCATGATATGAAACAACCAAAGCGTGTAGCAAGCTATGAGTGGTTAAATAAATGGTTTGATAAGCAGGAGGAAGGTATTGACGAAGCGGATCTTCATATTGAAGAAGAGAAAAATTTATTGTGTACTGATAGCGGTTTTACCCTGCTTTCATACGGAGGTGAGACCGGACAGACACTAAATGTAAAACGTCTCGAAAAAATATATAAACCCGCAAAAAATGATACTAAATTAAAAGAAAAAGTTGCAGAACGTATTGGATTGCAATGGGACAGACCGGCCATGGAACCTGTGGTATATTCCCATACAGAAATTAATTATAAAAATATTAATATAGAAAAATTTGCATATAAAAGTGAAAAAGGTGTTGTTGTTCCTGCATTACTTTATAAACCCTTTAACTTAAAAAGTTCAGGTCCTTTATATTTGCATATTTCGGATCAGGGCAAGCCTGACAGGTTTGATCCTTCAGGCCTTCCCTTAAATCTTGCTTCTAAAGGAGATTTAGTGATGAGTATTGATGTAAGAGGATTAGGTGAAACCAGTCCTTCTCCTCCTTTAGTTTTAAATAATTCTGTTTTTTCCATAGAACTCCCCCCAAATGTGCCTTTGCAATATAGATTACGCTATAAATCCGAAGTTTTGGCTGTTCAAAGCACGAGCTTTGGTCAAACGCTTACTGGTATGCGAGTCTGTGATATTTTGAAGGGCCTTGAACTTATTCATTCAAGGGAGGACCTGAAAGACAGGGATATAATCCTTGTAGGTGAAGGTGCTGCAGGTTTCTGGGCTTTGTTAGCTGCATTTTATGATTCTAATGTTCAGGGCCTTGTTACAATTGGGACCATGCCCTCATTAAAGTTGCTAATTACCAGTAAATATTATAATGTCTGGGACTATTTCTGGATGCCCGGAATATTAAGAGATTTTGATATACCCGATATTGCGAAAAGATTGACTAAAATACCACAATTTTGGATCGCACCAATAGATGCAAGAGCTGAGAAACTCAGTACCGGATCCGCCAGAAATATTATTGGCAGGGGTCCAAATATTCACCTTATTACAGATGATGATGAAGGAGAGTGGAAATCCAGGTTAGAGTCGATTATTGGAGAAACAAATTAACATTTATAAAATATGAAATTACTTAAAAGCCTGTTACAGAAATATATTTTGTTTAGTATTGTTTTATTGTTTTGCATACTTAAGCTGCAGGCTGCTGAACCAGATAATAATCAGGACTTAAAAAAAACCGTTAAGGTATTGACGGTAGGGAATAGTTTTGCAAACAATGCGATAACTTATCTTCCACAGATAACAGCTTCTGTACCCGGTTGTGAGATTTTAATTACGCCTGCCAACCTTGGTGGCTGTTCACTTGAAAGGCACGCAAATTTAATTGGTGAATGTGACAATAATTCGTCTTTAAAGCCCTATCAGGGCAAATATTGTCTAAAGGATTTACTGTTAATGGATAGTTATGATTTTATAACTATTCAACAGGTTAGTACTTCAAGTTTTAAGCCCGGTTCATATTATCCTCATGCAGATATTCTTTATAAATTTTTAAAAGAATATGCTCCTCATGCAAATATAATTATACATCAGACCTGGGCTTATAGTCCTGATAATAAAACACTGAAAGAATGGCAATTGACTCATGATGAGATGCATGCCGGCCTTGTTTTAGGTTATGATAAGTTGCCGGAACGATTTGACCTTGATATTCTGCCAACAGGAAATGCTTTTTATCGTTCCATTAAAAAAAGACCGGATATTGATCTCTGGGCGAAAGACGGTAAACATGCGGGTACTGATGGTTGCTACTTAGCAGGATGTGTCTGGTTTGCAAAATTTTTTAATATATCTCCAAAGAAAATTAAATACCTCCCTGAAGAAATGAGCTTTAAAACAGCAAAATACCTTAGAAGAATTGCGGCTAAAGAAGTTAATAAATAATAACTCAAAATTATTAATAATGAAAAATAACAGACGTGATTTTTTAAAAACATTATCATTTTTACCATTGATTTCCGTTTCAGATTACAGTGATAAACTTATCGATATTTCAAGTGAACAAAACAGTATAGCCTTACCGGAGATAGGGAAAATAAATATTAAAACACCGAAAGAGCTTCACAAATCTCCTTTTGGTATAGGTTGTGAAACTTTGGACAGGGAATTATGGGACCCAAAAGAAATTTACCCCTGGATGGATGATCTGTCTGTTAAATGGGCACGGCTGCAAACCGGATGGGCAAGGGTGGAGAGAATAAAAGGGGTATATGACTGGCAATGGCTGGATGAAAGTGTTGACGGACTCTTGCAAAGAGGAATTACTCCATTTTTCAATGTTGGTTACGGGAATACCCATTATACGGAAGGTGATATGGGTTATCATCCTCTGATTAGTGATGAAGCCTATGCTGCATGGAAAAGATTTGTAAAGGCCCTGGCCAGGCGCTATAAAAATAAAATTAAATATTATGAAATATGGAATGAGCCAAATCTGACTTCTTTTTGGAAGCCAGGAGAAGTGGATCCTGAGAAATATGTAAAGATTGTCAGGGACACTGGTAAGATTATCCGGAAAAATTGCCCGGATGCTGTTATTATCGGAGGTGTCCTTTCACGATTGCCATTTAATTTTACCCGCGCTATGTTCGAACATGGTTTGGCCAGAGAGATAGATATTTTTTCGTTCCATCCTTATGGAGTCATTCCGGAAAGTTATAATGACCAGCTCAAAGCTTTACGCAAATATATAGATCAATATGATCCGAAAATAAAGATCTGGCAGGGTGAAAACGGCTATCCTTCAGAACCTGGCTCATCTGGTTTTAACGGGGAACCTCCATGGACAGAGAACATCCAGGCAAAGATAATGCTACGCAGACTTATTAATGATTGTATGTTGGGAATTGATATGAGCCTCTGGTTTTTAATAGTTGATATACATGATTATCCCAAAGGTACAGGACGAGTTAATTATAAGGGGATCTTAAAAGTAAAACCAAAAATAGAACGAAAAATAGCTTTCACTGTATTACAACATCTGGGAAGTACAATTTATGGCAATGTAAATGTCCGGAATTCCATAACTTATTGCTATTCTGCAAATACTTATAAGACTGATGAAGCATTAGCGCAATTTAAAGAAAAGACAGGTAATAATTTGACTAATGTATGTTCAGGTATGTTAAATTCTGATAAAGGGAAGGTTTTAGCTTATTGGGATACCGTTAAAGCGGCTGATGACTATAAGGGGAAAAATTGTGATCTTATATTGTTTGACTGGGAGGGTAAAGGATTTGAGGAACCTGTACTGATAGATTTGTTTTCGGGACAAATATATGATTTAAGTAAAAATATTACCCGTTATCTTGATAATGGTAAATTCAGGCTGAGCCATGATGCCCAGATTTTTCAGCAATTACCATTAAGAGATTATCCAATGTTAATCATGGAAAGGGGAATGTTTTTATAAGATTTCATTATTTCATTGATATGAAATAAACATTGTGAAGTGATAACAGGATTAAAAAGTATGTGCCCCCTAAAGAAAATGATCCGGTATCCGGATTAAACCTCCATGTACTATCGTTCACAACAAGAAAATTAAAATATTTGGAGGTTCCATCAGAACGACGTGATTAACAACAATGTAACTAAATTATTTTCTGATGAAACCTCCATGTACTATCGTTCACAATAAGAAAATGAAAATAATTTGGGGTTCCATCAGAACGACGTAATTAACAATAACATAACACAATTATTTTCTGATGAAATGTTTTCTGAAAAATTATTATCCCTGAATATAAATTAGCTAAACAACTAATTTTTTTTGGAAAAAATCAAGAATATCAGGGATAATATTTTTTGCCTGAAATTAAATTTATAATTTTATAAATCAGGTAGTTTTTTTTTATACTTAAGCTTCAATTAAACCTTATCACTCATATCAACAATAAAGTATGAAATTCAATAATTTATTCCGTATTGCTGCTATTACAGGTATTTTACCGGGAATTGCGGGTTGCTCCAATCATAAGGAAACAAAAAAGCCCAATATCCTGTTCATTATAACAGATGATCAGTCTCCTTACTCCCTGAGTACTTATGGGAACCAGATTTGTACCACTCCCAATATTGACAGGCTTGCATCAGAAGGTATGACCATAACTGATTCCTACATTCAGGGATCATGGCAAAGTGCAGTGAGTATTCCATCGAGGACACAAATAATGACCGGAAGAAATTTATGGAGGACAGTTGATCTTCCCGGTGCCAAAACACCTGTATATAAAACCCCTGCAGAAGCCAATGCTGCTATAACGCCTGATGACCCTCAATATTTCAGTATTCCGGCAATTTTCAATCGTGAAGGATATATAACATTCAGAACATGTAAACGTGGTACCAGTTATGAAAATGCAAATAAACTATTCACTTATCGTTATGATAAATGGTGTGTATATGCAGATGATGAAAACGGGAGTAAATGGCATGGTGACAGAGCAATGGATTTTTTAGAAATGTATGATAATGAGAAAATCGAACAGCCATTTTTGATGTATTTTGGCTTTTCTCATCCTCACGATCCTCGATATGAAAAACCGGAATATTACGAGAAGTATGGAGCTGCAGATGAAGCTCCTGATATTCCAAATCCCAAATCACCTCCTCTCCCTGTTAATTATCTGCCGGCGCATCCCTTTAAAATTGGTGTGGATGAAGGACGGGACGAAACTCAGGTGCAGGGTGTCATGAGAAATCGTGATGAGGCTACTATAAGAAATGAAATTGGCAGAAAATATGCCTGCATTGAAAATATTGATTTTCAAATAGGAAGAGTGCTGAATAAATTAGATGAAATGGGTTTGCTTGAAAACACATACATATTTTTCTGTGGAGATAATGGTATTGCTGTTGGCAGGCATGGATTAATGGGCAAACAGAATTTATATGAGCATAGCTGGAGAGTTCCCCTGATTGTTCGCGGACCGGGAATAAAAGCAGGAAGCCGTGCATCAGGTTTTACATATCTTATGGATGTATTACCAACTCTATGCGATATTGCTAATATTGATACGCCGGGATCATGCGACGGGATCAGTTTTTTGCCGGTATTGCACGGAAGAAAAAAAACTATACGGAATACCTTATATGGAGCATTCACTATTATTAATCAAAAAGATGACAGAGGACAGGGTACAAATGTAAGTCCCGGAATTCGTGCTGTAAGAAAAGGAAAATGGAAGTTGATAAAATATGATCTATATGATGGTACGGTCAGGCAAACCCAGTTATTCAACCTTAAAGAAAATCCATTCGAATTATTGATTGAGCATCATGATCCTGTTATAATAAATTTAAACAAAAATAAACCTTTATCCAATCAGCAAAATCTGGCTGATAATCCAAAATATTCAGGCAGGCTGAAAAAAATGGAAAAATTACTCTATAAACAACAGCTAAAATATAATGATCCTTACCATTTATGGGATCAGCCGGAACAATAATTTCAATTTTGTAGTCCTCTTTGTTCCCGGGAGATACATTAATTTTTCCTGAGTAGAAATAATTTATTACATTTGTGACACGATTTTTAAAAACGTGTTAATATGTCAATAAAACGATTTGGCGTTTCACTTGAGCCTGAGCTTTTGGAGAGCCTTGATAAATTAGTTGAAAATAATCGTTTTCCTAACCGCTCTCAGGCAATCCGTTTTTTGATTAAAAAAAATAAAATTGAAGAGCAATGGGATGCTGACCAGGATGTTGCCGGAGCTGTTATCATTGTATATGACCATAATATTAAGGAACTTCATCAAAGGGTGAAAAGCCTTCAGCATGAGTATCATTGCCTGATACTTGCAGGACAGCATATTCGTATTGATGAAAATAATTGTATAGAGGTAATAGCAGTTAAGGGTAAAGCTAATCGTGTTATTAATCTTTCAAACAGACTTAAAGCCCTTAAAGGGATAAAGCATGGAGAACTGGTGAAAAGTGGCATAGATTGATTTTTTTCGGACAGTTGTGAAATTGAGTAAAATAAAAGTCCCCTGAAAGTTGGAAAGCTGCTATAGTTGTAAAAAATAAAATTATTTAATTAGAATAAATCACTTTTTAAAGATTGATACAATATTTAAAAATTAAACCTTAATAATTAAAAGATGAGAACCAAATTATTTAGTGCCATATTCGGCATTTTATTGTTTACCGGTCTGAATGCTCAAATATTAGAAGATACCATCAAAATTGATGAAGTGGTAGTTACAGGATCAAAAATTGAAGTTAGCAGAAAGAATTTACCCATAAATGTAACTGTTTTAAATAGAACAGATATTAATGAAGTTGAAGAGTCGGCTGTTTTACCGGTTATAAGCCGGAAAATACCCGGTGTTTTTGTTACGGAACGGGGAGTTACCGGTTTTGGTGTGGGTTCTTCCTCTGCCGGTTTGATAAATGTGCGGGGAGTCGGTGGTAACCCTAATACCCAGGTCTTAATGCTTGTTGATGGTCAGCCACAGTATATGGGAATATTTGGCCATCCTTTACCAAACTCTTATGTGGCTTCTGATCTTGAAAGAGTTGAAGTAATAAAAGGTCCCGGGTCAATTTTATATGGGTCCAATGCAATGGGAGGGGTACTTAATTTTATAACAAAAAAACAAGAAAATGACGGGTTTTCCGGAAGTGCAAGAATTGCATACGGATCATTTAATACTCAAAAGTATATGGTAAACGGAGGATTTAAAAAGAATGGATTTCATCTTTTTGCTTCTTTGAACCATGACCAGACAGATGGTCATAGGGACAGCTCCGAATTTAAGATCAATAATGCTTATGTAAAAGCAGGTTATGAGTTTGGCAAAAATCTTGAACTAATTGCTGATTATAATATTGCAAAATTCAACAGTGCAGACCCGGGAGCTGACTTTGATGTGCTTCCCGCATTCAGGGCAGATATTATAAGAGGAAAAACTTCTTTCACTTTAAAAAACAAATTCAAAGGATTGGAAGGGGGACTGTATACTTTTTATAATTTTGGGGACCATGAACTATCAGATGGCTGGAAATCTAGTGATGAAAATTACGGAGTTTCTGTTTTTCAGGGAATATCTCTTCCTTGGAATAGTTTGTTGACAATTGGCGGTGATTATAAAAAATTTGGAGGCAGAGGCAATAGCGGTATGGCCCCCGGTATTTGGAAGATCATTAATGAAGCCGGAGCTTATGCTATAGCCAGGCATGAAATTAAGAAAGTGTTAAATATAAGTTACGGCCTTAGAATTGAAAATAATTCTGAATATGGAAATGAATTAATACCACAAGGCGGAGTTGCATGGAATGTAACAAATCTAACAACTCTTAAATTATCTGCTTCCAAGGGGTTCAGAAGCCCGACAATTGCGGAGACATACCTGTTTGCCCCAAATCCCCTGCTTAAACCTGAAAAGATGATGAATTATGAATTAAACCTTATACAACAATTACTTCATGGAAAGCTACGGCTTGATGGTAGTATTTTCTTACTGGAAGGAAGCAATATAATAAAAACTGTGCCTAATGATAATCCTCCCCCACCAATAAAAAGAGTAAATACCGGAGAATTTTCCAATAAAGGTTTTGAGCTTGAATTAAATTATTTTCCTAATGCGTCATTAACTTCCTCTTTTAGTTATGCTTATTTAAATACAAAAGAGCCTTTACTTGCTGCCCCGGAGCATCAGGTATATGCCGGATTAAACTATAAATCAGGTAAATTTAAATTTGCAGTACAGGGAAATTATATTGGAGGATTATATACATATATACATAATCCGCAAAATCAAACTTCAGTCGATGATTTACTTGAAAATTATTTGTTATTGAATGCCAGTATAAAGTATAAACCTGTAAATCTTATCGAGTTGTTTTTTTCCGGTAAAAATCTCTTTGATCAGAAATATCAGATAAATAACGGTTATCCTATGCCGGGTATACATTTTATGACAGGATTAAATATAAGTTTTTAGGTATTTGAAAACTAACTGAATATAAATTGATAACTTTGATAAGTTATTAAAAGAGTTTTATTTTCTTAATTTCCTTGGCATTATAAGTATCCTTATTTTCAATTATTTAGCTAATTTAATATTAAATTAAACTTAAATTATTGTTATTTTAATAACACTGTTATTGAAATAACAATAATTTATTTATCTTTGTACAAAATTTACCAGGAAAAGGGTTGCCGAAATCTTTAAAATCTTTTTGCTTTCTTAAACTGATTTTATTACCGGCTTATAAGTCTGACTGAAATACTGATAAAATAATGAAAATAGGAGATATTGCGGAAATTATTGGAGGGACCATTATATGCGGGATTGATAAAAGTGGTTATACTGCTGAATATGCATTTGCTTCTGACCTGATGAGTGATGTATTAAGGATTAATAAAAAAAACATGATTCTTATAACCGGTTTAT
>CAZLXM010000023.1:0-3612 GCA_964563105.1 uncultured Bacteroidaceae bacterium | reverse complement strand
GCGATTCGTACTGCTGAAGTTTCAGATATTTCGTTTATCGTGTTTGCAAGAAACAAAAAGGTAAGTAAAGATATGATCAGGTTGGCCAATGAAAATAATATGGTATTGATTGAAAGTTCATTGTCAATGTTTAAAATTTCCGGTGAATTGTACAGAGCAGGGATAAAGCCTTTATTTTGATTAAATGTATCTAAAATATATAATAAAAGGCGGAGATTTTTCAAATGCCGGTAATGCTTCAAGTGCTTTAAAAAAGGTCCTTAAGCAACTGAATATGGACCCTCTGATAATACGAAGAGTGGTTGTAAGCCTTTATGAAGCAGAAGTAAATATTGTTGCACATGCATGGTCCGGAATTATTGAAGCGGAGATCCGGGAGGATAAAATCAGGATAGTCCTCACTGACGAGGGGCCGGGAATAGCTGATATTGACCTGGCAATGAAAGAAGGATATTCCACGGCAAGTTCAAAAGTCCGGGAAATGGGATTTGGTGCGGGAATGGGTTTATCTAATATAAAAAAGAACACTGATATGTTAAATATTTCAAGTGTTGTTGGAAAAGGTACCAGGGTGGAAATGGTAATTGGATTTTAAGTTTAAGTTTTTATGGAAAAACAGAAAGAAAAATTATTTTTTCATCATGCATTAAAGTTTCAACAGGACCTGTGCATTGGTTGCACTCATTGCATGACTGTTTGTCCCACACGTGCGATCAGGGTACGTAATGGAAAAGCTGTACTTATTGAGAATCGTTGTATTGATTGTGGTGAATGTTATAAAGCCTGTCCTGTTTCAGCAATTACTGTTGAACAGGATGATTTTGCTGATATTTTAAAATATAAAGCAAGAGTTGCCCTCATTCCGGGAGTTTTGATCGGTCAGTTTCCATCGAGGATATCAGCCGGCACTATTTATGCTGCCTTATTAAAAATCGGATTTACCCATGTATATGAGGTTGAAAATACAGTTGGATTTGTTTTAGCGGGATATTTACGGGAAAAAGAAGAAAATAAGCTTAAACCAATGATCTCTTCATTTTGCCCGGCAGTGATCAGACTTATCCAAAAAAGATATCCGGCATTGACAGCTAATATATTGCGTGTTAAACCTCCTATCGATATGTCAGCCCGTTATTATCGTAAAAAACTGGAATTTATGGGTTTTAATAAGGAGGAAACAGGAATATTTTATGTGACTCCCTGTGCAGCTAAAATTGCTGATATAAAAAGTACATCCGGAAAAAAAACATCTGAAATAAGCGGTGTTATAAATATGAAATTCCTTTTTAACAGGATTTATAAAGTATTGTCGGATCATCCTGATTTAAAGCCTGAAGATATAAATCAGGAAATGTTGAGCAGAGAGGGTATTTTATGGAGCCTTACCAACGGAGAAATTGCAAATATGAAAGGCAGGGCTTTGGCTATTGACGGGATACACAATGTTACGGAGTTTCTGGAGAAACTGGAAAATGAAGAAATGGAGCCTGTAGATTTTTTAGAATTAAGGGCATGTGATCAAAGTTGTGCCGGAGGAATACTGATCAGTGGAAACAGGTTTCTTACTGTTGAACGGCTTAATAAGAGAGCATTAAATTTTCCTCCCGTAGTTAATAAATCTTTATATCTGAAAAATGCACCTGAGGATGATAAAATAGAGGAAATATTACCGGAATCAATGGAAAAACTAGATGAAAATATCACAAAAGCCATGAAAAAAATGGAGCAGAAAAGAAGGCTGATGTGCTATCTTCCGGGTTTTGACTGTGCTGCATGTGGTGCCCCTGATTGTTCTACTCTTGCTGAAGACATTGTAATGGGAAAAGCAAAAATCTCCCACTGTATTTTTATGCAGATGAATATGCAAAAAAGTAAAAAGTTAAGCCTTGATCATGCCGTACAAATTACTGAAGAAATTTGGGGTAAAGGAAGATTAGAAAAAAATTGTAATAAAATTGGAGCTGAAGATGAAAATAGCTGATATTATAACTAAAATGGACCTCACTGTTTATTCAGGGGGAAATGGTTTGTCACGGGAAGTAAATGGAGCATATGTTTCCGATCTTTTAAGTGATGTTATGGGGAATGCACAGGAAGGACAAATATGGATAACGCTTCAAAGTCATAAAAACATTATTGCAGTTGCGGGCCTGAAAGAACTTGCCGGGATCATCCTTGTAAAAGGTATTAAACCAGACCAGGACACAATAATTAAAAGTGAAGAGGAAGACCTGCCGGTTTTAGGTATAAACATGGATACTTTCAATGTGGCAGGCAAACTTTTTGAAATTTTAAATGTATAATGAACGAATATAGCGCCGATTTACATATTCATTCTACCCTGTCACCCTGTGGGGACCTTGATATGAGCCCCTCACGCATAATTAAAGAGGCTGTAGAAAAAGGACTTGATATAATAGGCATTACGGATCATAATTCGACGAGACAGGCAGAGATTGTTCAGGAACTTGGTGAAGAAAGAGGAATAATGGTTTTAATGGGCGCTGAAGTGAATACCAGAGAAGAAATACATAATCTTACGTTCTTTGAGAATCTTGAAAAATTAAAATTATTTCAGGAATATCTTGACTTTTATTTACTGAAAGTTAAAAATAACCCTTTAACTTTTGGTTATCAGGTGGTGGTTAACAGGGAAGAAGTAATTGAATATGAAGAAAAATGGTCACTTGCATCAGCTTTGAATGTTTCCCTTGAAGAGTTAGCAGATAAAGTTCATGAATTGGATGGTTTGTTTATACCCGCACATATAGATCGATCAGTAACCAGCATCTATAGTCAGCTTGGAATTTTTCCAGGCGGCCTCCAGGCTGATGCTCTTGAAATATCATGGAGGACTAAACCTGAAAATTTCTTAATAAAGCATCCCGAAATTGCGGGATATTCCATAGTTACAAATTCGGATGCTCATTATCCTGAAGATATAGGAAGAAAATACAATATTTTCAGAATGAAAAACAGATCATTTAATGAAATAAGAATGGCTTTGCATAGAATCGAAGGCAGGGAGGTAATAACAGCATGAAAGAAATTGCATTACATATTCTTGATATTGTTCAAAACTCTATTCGGGGAGAGGCTTCTGAAATTCTAATAACGATAACTGAAAGCCGGAAAGAAAATATTTATGTGGTGAATATAAAGGATAATGGAGCAGGAATATCTCCTGAAATACTCGATAATGTAACAGATCCTTTTGTTACAACACGTAAAACCCGAAAAACAGGTTTAGGGCTTGCATTATTGAAGCAGCATGCAGAGATGACAGGAGGGAGATTATCAGTCAATTCTGCTCCTGGAACCGGAACAGAAGTTGAAGCTGTTTTTATCAATAACCATATAGATAAGCAGCCTGCCGGAGATTTACCCGGAGTTTTCAGGCTTATGCTGGCAGCAAATCCGGGAATAAATATTAAATATTTACATAAAACTGATAAAGATGAATTTAGTATTTCATCATCAGAAGTGAAAAATGTTCTTGGAGTAGATGATTTTAATGATTTTCAACTTCTGGATCAGATTAAATCTTTAATAAAGGAGAATCTGACTGAAATAGGGGCTGAATTATAAAGCTATGTACTTAATTATTTATAT
>CAZLXM010000022.1:0-43969 GCA_964563105.1 uncultured Bacteroidaceae bacterium | reverse complement strand
TGATGTTGACTGGAAACCTGACTGGGAACAATTAAAGGCCCAGGTAAGCCGCGGCTTGTTCATTACACAGCACCAGATGGAAGGTTTGGGTGCTGATGCCGGATTTTGGAATAATTATTGGGATAACCATAATCCAAAAGGTAAACCTGCCGAATTTTCCTATTTAAAATATCCCGAAGCTTTTCGTGAGTTTTGGAGTCATTATGTAAAACGTCTTGTTGAGTTTTCTCCCCATGTCGTTTGGGAATTGAATCAACGGGGATGGGCAGATGCGCCTTATACTGAAATAACACTGCCTGATGGTGGTACAGATCAGCAACGGGCAGAAATTATAAGTGCTGCAATTGCAGAACAGGCAAAGCTTGTTTCTGAGCTTGACCCAAACCCTGATTTAGAAATGATGACTACTTTATATGCTGAAGTCGGAAGATTTTATGACTCAGGATGGGTCAAAGTACCCCCCGAAGTAACAATTGGTTTTGGTGATGCCGGTATGTCAGGAATGTCGTATTCAAAAAAATTCTGGACTGAAAAGCGTGATCCAAATCGTAAATATGGTCAGTATTTTCATACAAATTACTTTGGAGGAGGGCCTCAGGTTGCTAAATGTACCCCAATTGATACGTATCTTAAAGTAAACCTTGATGCCATGTATGAACGGGGGGACACTGAACATATGCTTCTTGCCATGAATGAATTACGTTGTCAGCAGTTGGAAATTAGAGGAGTTGCAGAAATGTTATGGGATTACCCGGGATTTGAATATAGGGAGTATTTATTAAGATATTGTAGAGAAAATTTTGGTAATGAAGCAGCACCTAAAGTTGCTGCCTTATATGATGAGTATTATGCCAAATATCCACATAGCATCCGTAACGATGGTTTTAAGACATATCCATTTTATTATAAAGTTATGGAACCTTTATTTACAATTATTTCTAATCTCATTCACATTGAAGGGGGAAACACTGATGGATATGTAATTAATTATCAGTATAACAGAGAAATTTATGAAAAAGGGATTAAAGATCTTGGAGAAGTACTGGAAAAGGCTGTTGCACTTCGTCCCTCCATACCGGAAAACAGGAAATACTTTTTTGATTATGAATTTCTTGACGCAATAAGGCTTATAAGAGGTATTTACAAACTTGGCATAGCTGTTAATGATGCAATAGCAAGCCTGAATACAGGCGACAAATCAGCAGCCCTTGCTGCACTTATTGATGCGCAGCCATTAACAATCGAATTATATGAAGCTTTTTCAAATCAGAAAGGGACTGATAAATGGAAATTCTGGTATCGTAGTAGTACAAATAAAGATTTTTATCTTTTATACAATGCTTATCAAAAGGCGCGTTTATATCTGGAAACCGAATCAATGAATATAGTAACAGATATAGAGCCTCAAAGAAGGCCATTTCGGGGAAATATTGTGATGGATATTCCCGCTAAAGAAGGAGATGCAATTTATTGTTCACAGGGCGAACGAATAAATAGCAGTGTTTGGAATGGTGCACCTTATTCAATATGCGAGATGCCAATAAAAGGAGTATTTCAGATACAGGGAATTATATCTGTTTATGAAAAAGGGGCCTGGCAGAAAATGAGTTCAGACCATGGTGAAAATTATGAATTTACTTTAAAAGGAAGATCAACAGTATATGTGGCATGTTATAAAAATAATATTCCGGACTGGCTGGAAAATGAAGGATTTATTTCTACAAATCAAAGCCTCAAAGTAGGACACTGGAATTGGCCATACAGGTATCAAAACCGGCCTCCGTCTGAAATACTTGAATACGTGATTTTTTCAAAAGAATTTGCTGCCGGAAAAGTAACTCTTGGTAAGAATCCTGATAAAGGGCTTACTTATATTGTATTTGTTAAACCTGAAACATTAGTGTTTGAAAATTTTAGGGATACTGATTTTAATACAAAACCAACAAAATGGTCAATTAATGAAAATGGGGGAAGTGTCAGGGTTGTAGATATTCCGGAATATGACGGGGAACTTCGGCCATCCGTATTTGACCTCACAACTGTTCCAAGATATACACCTCTTGATTTAAGGGGATTAAAACTTGAGACCCGGACACAGTCATTATCCTTTTCCACTGCTGAACTTTCATTTACAAAACCGGTAAACGATGATTTTATTTTAAATATAAGGTTGAAAACCGGTCAGGATAATAACACTGGCGGATTTATGCTTTCTACTGTGGATGGCAAAAAAGCATTGGAAATAATATTGAATGATAAAGGAAAGATAATGTTCAGTCCGGCAAAAGGTAAAAAAATCCTGATTGGAAATTATTCTGAAGAAAGATGGTACAACATTATTATCAATTTATCACCCGATAAAGGGAAATTAACGGTTGAGGTACAAGATGATAAACTTAATGTAATTTCTGTAAATAATCTGAATACCGGACTTTCCAAATTAGTAATAGATAAAATAGGATTAAAACATTCAAACGAAAAAGAGGGATCATGGATATTATATAATGCAATAAATGCTTACCTGAAATAATATTATTTTAACAATTTTCTAATATGATTAAGAGAAGATCATTTATTAAAACATCATCTATTTTTGCATTGGGTTTAGGGGCTTCAAACCCGTACTATTCTGCTTTAACAGGAAAAAAGAAGCTTGCTTTGGTAAAGGATGGTACTGCAATCCCAATTATAATTTCAAAGGATATTTCTGTTGAAACTCTTCATGCTGTTAAAGATTTGGCAGAATATATCAAAAAAATAAGCGGAATAAAACCGGAAATTCTTACTGATGTTAAAACTCGTCCGAAACATGCTATTTGGATTGGGAATCAGTCAATTATACCTAAATTATTTCATAATTTAGATTTGTCATATAAGTATCCTGAAGAAATCCTTATTACATGCAATGGAAAGCATATTTTAATCGCCGGAAGTGATCTTATAATTGATGGTAAACAAATTGAATATGGTACTGCCAATGCTGTTTATACTTTTTTGGAAAAATATCTGGATGTGAGATGGTTATGGCCAGGCGAACTTGGGGAAGACATAATTTCTAAAAGCACAATTGAATTATCATCATTTGTTTACAGGTTCCATCCCTTATTCCTTCGAAGAGAAATACTTCAAAAAGCTGCAACATGGGGTGTATCTGATAACTGGACGCGATATCAGCGACTTAAGCTTTCTTCTTTAATAAAAGGCCCAAGAGGAGGTTCTCATGCTTTTGATGATTGGTGGGAAAAGCATCATAAGGACCATCCGGATTGGTTTGCCCTTCAACCTGACGGTTCACGTAGTGGATTTCCTGGCCCGAGGACTGAAAAACTTTGTTTATCCAATCCCGGAGTATGGGAAGAATGGCTAAATGAAGTTGAAGAGGCAATAAAGATGAATCCAAATGCAACGGTTTTTAATGCCACTGAAAATGATGTTTATTCAAGCGGACTCTGCGTTTGCGAAAACTGCCGGGCATGGGACCATCCGGATGGCACCCCCTGGACGTATATATATGAAGACCGTACTGTGGATTATGTTGCAAGCACAAACCGTAATATACATTTTTGGAATACCCTTGCACAAAAATTAAGAGAAAGATTTCCCGACAGAAAAAATCTGTATGTACTTGGGTTAGCGTATGGATCTGCCATATCTCCTCCAAAAGATATTGTTATTGATGACCACGTTATAATATCTTTTGTTGGGAGATTCCCTGTCTGTGATGACATTATGCGTAAAGAAGGAAAAGAATTTCTTAAAGGATGGTCGAAAGTTGCCCCTCGAATGTATTACAGGCCAAATTTATGGTATTGGACTGGCGGTTATTGGGGTTTCCCTGATATGGCCTTAAAAAATATTATTGAAGATTTTCCATTTTTAGCAGATAACAACGTAATGGGAATTCGAATTGACACAGCACGTGAACATTGGGCAACCCAGGGGCCTCAATATTATCTGATGGCCCAACTTACGTGGGATCCATATAAAGATGGCCAAAAAATTTTAGATGATTATTATAAAAGAGGATTTGGAAAAGCAGCCGAAAAAATCAAAGATTATTGGAACCTTATGGAACAGGCACGTGAAACTATAACTGCATCACCTGGTTACGGGCCACATGGACGGTTCAGGTTTCATCTTTTAAAAATATTTCAGGATGTTTATACCAGAGACTTTTTTGATAAGGCATATTTATTAATTCAACAGGCAAAAGAAAGCATATCCCGCGAACCGGAAATCTATAAAAAACGGATTGATTTTGTAAAAACCGGACTTGATTTTACCAGATTAATGGTTGATAATATATTTTTAATGGAGCGGGTAAGGGATAGTAAAGGGAAAGATCGGGAAGCAATGAAAAAATCATCTGAGAACTGGAAGGTAATAAAAGACTTATGCGAAAAGGCCGGGCCGGTTGCAATTAATTATAATGATTTAATGGAAGGTATGCAGCAAAAGAGATATATGTCACCAATGGAGGACTATTTTGGGCCTCCGTCAGAAAAATTCATTAAAGCATCAGGAGATGGTTATACCCCTGAAACTTTAATTGAACCTGTTGATATTGATTGACAGGTGGTTAAATCTTATATAATTTAAAAAAAATTTATATATTGCTTACTTGTTGAAAAAATCAACCAAAAAAGAAAATATCTGTTAAATATGATTCATTCAACTCTGTTACAAGTTATAAAAGGGACTGGAATAACAGTAATTAGCGGGATCTGTATTATTACAGGTTTTTGTTCTGCTGGGAAGAAAAAAAGTGAATTAAGCCAAAAACCAAATATCCTTTTCCTATTGGCTGATGATCTTCGGTATAATTCCCTGAATTGCATGGGAAATCAAATTTTACATACCGAAAATATTGATAAATTATCACAGAATGGTATTAAATTTACACATGCCTGTGTAACTACATCAATCAGCATGGTCAGCAGGGCAACTATTCTTACAGGGCAATATATGAGCAGGCATGGTATCACTGAATTTGGGAAACAGATTGATACAACTGCTTTTTCAGATACTTATCCCGCAATTTTGGGCAGGGCAGGCTATTGGACGGGATTTGTGGGCAAATACGGGGTTGGAAAAATCAGAGAGGGTGATTTTAATTTTACCAGGGCATATGAAGGAGTACATTGGTTCCCTATTGGTAATGGTGATTCGATACATGTTACCCGGCGAAATGAAAGGGATGCACTGGATTTTCTTAGAGAGAGGCCGAAAGATAAACCTTTCCTTTTATCACTAAGTTTTTTTGCAACACATGCCCAGGATCTTCACCCGGATCAATATCGTTATCAGCCGGAAAGTGAAGGATTATATAAAGATGATGTGATCCCTGTTCCTGAAACAGCGTCGGATGAATATTTTAAGAGGCTTCCCCCGTTTATTGCCAATGAGGCAAATGAAGGAAGGATAAGATGGCACTGGCGCTTTGATACGCCTGAGAAGTATCAGAAATACATGAAAGCTTACTACCGAATGTTGACAGAAATAGATCAGACAATAGGCAGTATAATAAATGAACTTAAAAGGCAAAATGTTTTAGAAAATACTTTGATAATCTTTATGGGAGATAACGGTTATTTCCACGGAGAACATGGTTTGGCCGATAAATGGTATCCTTATGAAGAATCAGTCAGGGTACCGCTTATAGTCTACGATCCCAGATTGAAGCAAAAAAAGAGGAATATAACCATTGATGAATTTGTACTTAATATTGATATAGCACCGACCATAATAGCAGCAGCCGGACTGAAAATTCCGGAAAAGATGCAGGGAACAGATTTTTCTAAACTATATTTATCACGAAAATCTGTCAAATGGCGCAATGATTTTTATTATGAACATCCATTTATTACAAATGAAAAGAGGATCCCTTCCTCAGAAGCCCTGATCACAAAGAAAGGTAAATATATCCTATGGCCTTATTATCAATATGAGGAATATTTCGACATTGCCAATGACGCTTTTGAGAAAAATAATTTAATAGGTGAGCCTGAATTTACTGATCAGGTGAAATTATATAAAAAGCGTTTTGATGAGCTTAAAAAGCTTGCAAAATAGAGTGAAATTAATCAAATTAATTTATAAAATATTATACAGTTTTAATCACTCTGTTTTTGTGATCATAGACAGTTTTTCGTCCTGTTTCAAATGACTTGACCGCCATAAGGGCTGCTACAGAATGCTGATATCCTGCTTCTATGGGGGCATGTGTTGTACGGTTTTCACGCATACACAAAAGCCAGTCCAGGTGATGGGAAGGACGGTCAACAGGCGTAACAGCTTTTTCACCTTTAATTGAACCATCGGGCCGGGGTGCCCCTCTGTCACTTATAACAGGATTTTTCGGATCACTTATATTGATCATGGCTTTTTCTCCATAAATATTGCGAACGCTCCCCGAAGAATTTCCGGTATTATTTGAACTACTTACCAAAAAACCTTCAGGATATATCCATGTTGCCTGAATACAGTCGGGGACTGTAAATTTATGTTCATCTTTCCATGTAAAAATTCCTCCAAGGCAAACACAGGATTCAGGAAATTTAGCACCTGTAATATAATGGACCGTATCTATAAAATGTGTACCCAGATTTGTAATTGGGCCATGGGAGAAATCATAGTAGCCATACCATGCCGAATATTGATCTGAGCTGAATGGGCGCATTTTGCGATCATTAATGAATTCCTTCCAGTCTACATCTTCTTTTTTCACATTCCTGAGGTACTTGTACCAGTAGGGCTTTGAGCTGTTACGGCATTCTTCTATTCTTGATAATTTCCCTAATAATCCATTTTCATAAGCTTCTTTTGCCCCAACAATCCCCGGGTTACTACGTACTTGTGTCCCTACTTGTACAATAACACCAGCAGCTTTTACGGCATCATAAGCACGGATAAGTTTATCCATTTCCATTGCCATAGGTTTTTGGACATATACATGTTTTCCAGCCTGCGCTGCTGCTTCCAGATGTAATGTATGCAAATGATCGGGCGTACCAATATACACTGCATCTACATGTTTAAGGTCAAGTAATTCCTTAAATGAAACATGTAAACTGGCATCCCTTCCATACCATCCTTTTATAATAGAATTTGTCTCTTCACGCGCAATACGCCAGGTATCACAAAGAGCTACAACTTCCATTTCAATGTTATTATCCCTTGCACTTTCATACAAAAGTTTCATGTTAGCTGTTCCGTTATTACCACATCCAATCATTCCGATTCGAATCCTGTCATTGGCACCGGCAATTCTTCCTTTTTTCAGAATAGTTATTGAGTCAGGCAAAATAGTTATTCCAAGAGCAGCTGTAGATGAGGTTTTTATAAAGCCTCTTCGAGATTTTTTTTGCATATCTATTATTGTTTTAATATTATTTTTAAGATAAGGTTTTAATGAAGAAAAATAAAATTTTTAATAAGACAACTAAAATTTAGACTAAAAATAAAAAAGCTTAAAAAGGGCAAAACAATTGATTTAGTTATTGGTCTTTAACACATCGTACGCTAAACCCCAGTCTTTTAGTTGCATAACTGTGATTCACATTTCCTCCTTCAGAGTATATACGTTGAGCCCATGCTGCAGTTGAATAATAATTTGTACTGCTCCACCAGAATGCCCCATCACCCAGTCCATAAAATACTCCGGTAACATGTCGTGCCCCTGCGGGAAGTGCTGAAAATCCAAAATTATCTTTTCCCTGATGTTCCTTGTTTGGATCCCACCTGGGATGCTCACGGGTATTACAGGAATCTGATCTGTAAGAATCAACCTGACGACATGACTTAAGCATATCCCCGGCATTTCTGCCGTCAGCCTCCGGTAACTGAACTGTAAATTTTGTCCATTCATCATCAGAAGGAACATGCCATCCCTGAGGACATATATTTTTATCATTATTCGAAGCTGGTCCTACAGCATACCAGTTGTATAAAGCTCCGTACAAATTTTTATTTGAGATGTCATTATTATACCAGCTATAAGCCGGTGCTGACATTGCGCTCCACTCATAATCACCGATAATATTCTGGATTGGGGTACCGTCATTGTATTTTGTTGTTTTCAGGTTTTCTGCCATCCATTCTGTATTTCCAATAACAACAGTCTTATAAGTATTTCCATCAATATCCTTTACTCCGTTACCTTGCAAAACATTATTGTTGTATGAAGCCTTTGCCCCACGGCCTTTAAAAGATTTTGCAGATAAAGAGCTTATTTTTTGAAAAGGAGTGGAAGAAGAAAGTTCTTTAATATAAATATTCCGGAACTGTACCAGTGATACCCCTCCGCTGTATTTCCCATTAATAAAACTGCCATGATGTTGCAATCCGATCCGTCCCTGATCGGGCAAAAAAGGTAAATTCACTTTATTAATAACTGTCTGGCCATTTAAAACAACAGTTATAACATTACCGATAAGAGTGATTTCAAAGGTATTCCATTCACCGATATGGTTGTCAGCCATAGTTTCAGGCACAAAATCAGGTAATAATTCGGGAGGTGAAAGTACGCGATACCCGGTAATATCCCCGGACCCGACAGGATTACACCATATATTCACCTGGGCAGCTGTTTCGCCTCTAAGGAATATCCCTGAGTCACTATTTGGCATGGTAATTTTAATTTCCTCTCCCTTTATATTTTTTTGTGAAGTTCCGTCCGGCCTGAGAATAAAAGTATTACTAAGTGAGGGCGTATCTTTTATCCTCCAGTCGATGCGAAGGGTAAAATTCCTGTATTCCCGGCTAGTCCATAAGTTTTTTTCCGGAGCCGAATACCGGGGGTCACAGTCTATTGTTCCGTCAACAACAGTCCAGGCACTGTCACCGGGTGAAACTATCCATCCTTCAAAATCACGGCCATTGAATAATTTTTCCCATTTATCTTCATCGCCCGGGGTAAAAGAAATACACAGTATTATTGGAAAAGAAATCAAGATACGCAGTATAGGATTAGATAATCTGAATCCTTTAAAAAAAAGTAGAATGTTCAAAAATTGCGTAATCATAATAAAAAATTGAATTTAACTTAAATTCGGCATAATTTTAAATTTTTAATGCCATTGCAAAATTTACAATCTATAGATTAAGAAATAATTTTTCCGATAAATAGGAATATAAACCTGATATTGATAATATAATTTGTTAAAAATCCTTATTAGTTTTAGTGACTTGTCTGTTCAATCAGACATGTATTTCTAATTAATCTTTGATCAAAATTATTGAGTTTTGCTCAAACTTTATCCCCCTGTCCCTGAAAACCAGAGTATCGGCCACCTGATGAACATATGTTCCATCATCGTAAGTATAGTTAAGATGTAAACATTGCATTTTAAGATGAATTATTGATTCATTGCTGCCAGCTTTGTCAAAATACTGACCGCTTCCGCTTACTTCATATAAAGATCCTTCACTTGGGGTAATAGTCACTGTTCCTCCCGGTGTTCCCCACATATTCGCAAATTCAAGTTCCATCGAGTATTCTCCGCTTGAACTTATATTTTGACTTATAAAATTAGTAACCGATTTAGTTTTTTCCCGGGTAAATAATGCTACTACCCTATCCTGTTCAATATGTGGTGCACGCCAGATAATTGTATCAACAGGCACTCCGTTTTGATATCTGATATCTCTTCCCCGTTGTAAATAATTTCCGTGATAAGCATTAATATATTTTATACCAAACATTGTCCAGTGCTTTGGTGCGTTACCTGATTCCCAATCTTCAATAACCCTTGGGTCAGGATTAGATACTGCCCCTTTTCCAAATAAAATAGTATCGGCGGAAGTAGCTGTTATACGTAAAGGAACTACATAATTACCTGTTATGGCTAAACTGTCATTAAAAAAATCTTCAGTTAGCTGAACTTTTATCCTTCCATTAAAATATCCTTTGGGTATAATTACCGTACCTGCGGGATCCAGGCTGTAATATGATGATGGAAGGGGATGGACCTTGGCTCCTGTTGCACTTATATAAACCTCCTCAGTTAATGAATTATCTACTATAAAATCTACTGTCCAGTTTTTTTCATTTTTATACATACCTCCAATAGTTACACCAATATCGAACTGAAAAGCTTTGTCCATAGTATTATCAATTCTGTCTTCCCCTAAGGAAAGTGTTCGAAGGGGGAGCTGGTATGGGAAATAGACGGATTTATAATCAAAATCATCAAATATTTGTTCCTGGTTTTCACACGCCATTATTCCGATAAATAATATTGTTATATAAAGAAATATCTTTTTCATATTTTGAAAATTTTTAATTAAATTATTTACCATCCTTTGTTTTGAACTATATTATATTTAAGTGTTTCATTATAAGGGATCGGTCCGTATATCATATATTCAGAAAAAGTCCTGTTTTCAATATCCCTGTAATCATAAGTATAAACTCCTTCATCCTTAGTGATATAAGCACCTTTCACAGCTGTTTGCATGGTATTAATATCATTCCATCTGCGTATATCCCAGAACCTGAAATCTTCAAAACAAAGTTCCAATCTTCTCTCATTACGGATTAATGCACGCATATCATCTTTGGTAGTAATGCTTTCCAGATACGCATCAGGTTGGGTTATACCAGCCCGTTCACGTAATTCAGCGATTTTTGATCTTGCAGTATAACCATAACCATTTGGATCACCATCAGGTCCCCATGCTTCATTGGCTGCTTCTGCATAATTCAGTAAAACTTCAGTTTCCCGGAATAAAGTATAGCTGTGGTTGGCACTAACAGGCCCGGTTGGATTTAATGTAACACCTGGAAGCATAAATTTTTTCAGATAATAACCCGATCGTGTAGATGTCAATAGCTGGTTGATCCCATTCTGATCAGCTCCAACATAAGTATTGATTACTACATTTTTAAAAGAAGAACCGTTATAGATAATATAGTCACTTAACCTGGTATCTCTTCCTGCATAAGGATTTTCAGGATCATATCCACTAAGCGGGTGATCAATAGGATAACCGTTTTTCATTGGAAATGCATCTACCAGGTTTTGTGAAGGATTGGTACGTGCAGACCCGAATAAAGATGGGGGGAAATTATTTTGTTCCCAGCTTCTAATGCTTCGAAATGCCCTGTCCCAGATGATCTCTTTATTATCAGTGGTTGTATAAAAAGTTTTACCTGTTGGAAGCAAAGAACCAAGATCGGAGAGCAAATTTGCTGATATAGAAGCGGCTTCTTCCCAACTGACAGTTTGTTGGTATGCAGGACTTGCCGCAAGAAGTGCCACACGTGATTTAAGTGCTTTAGCAGCTTTCCCGTTCATCCTGTTTGTAAAACGCAGGCCCATAGCATCATCTATTGCAGGATCTCCAACATTTGCGTATACAGCAGGGAGGTTTGCAATAGCTATATCCAGATCATTAAATATACTTTCAACGCATTCTGGGAAAGTATTTCTTGGCAGCTTCCAGTTATCTTCAGGATTTAAAATCTTATCAATTATAGGGAACCCTAATAAGCTGCCATCCTGTGATTTTCCAGAATGACTCCTAAGAAGTTGAAATTTATACCATGCCCTTAATCCATAGGCTTCACCTTTTAAGCGTTTCTTATGTAATACATTTCGTGTATTATTATAGTCTTCGGGGTATCTGGGGTCCACTGCCCAAACTACTGATTCATATATATCCATGAACTTATTAAGATATGAAAGTTGCTGATAAGCACTACTCCAGGGATTACCCGGATAATAGCTTGATGACCATTCTCCGGTTGCCAACCTGGTATATGAAGACCCGGTTAAGTTTGTTACCGCATCATCTGTTGCAACATCACTGTTAAAATTGTAATCATTTGGAAGGTTCACGTAACCCCGCAGCAATATTCCTTCAGCATAAGTTGGCCTTCTAAGCAGTATTTCTTCCGTCAAAGAATTGTCATTCACAGGTTCAAAATATTTTTCGCATGAATAAAAACCAACAGGAAGAATAATTAATAATAATTGGATGTATTTTCTCATTTTCCTATAATTTTCAACAGTTAGAAATTTAAGTTTAATCCTAAAGAAAAGACTCTCATCTGAGGCTTTGAGCCTATATTCAAATCTGTTTTTTCCTTAATGGGGTTTAGATTTAACAGGTTAGTACCACGAAGAAAGCAACGTATTCCATTCAGCCCAAGGAAACCTGGATTATGAATGCTATAGGTCAATTGCATGGTATGTAATTTAAACCAGTTATTTTTTTCCATCCAGAAAGTAGAATTTCGAAAATTATTTGCATTTGTTGTAGATGAAAGTCTGGGATAAGTGGCAGTTGTTGCTGTAGCGGGTGTCCACCGGTTCCATACTATCTCTGAATATTTTCTGTCTCCATACACCCAGTAGTATGCATTGTTAAAAATTCGTTCCTGGCCTGTTTGCCCGGTTCCCAATGCAAATAATTCAAAGGATTTATATTTTATCCGCAGGTTAAGGCCATACTCAAATCTTGCCCTTGAATTCCCAATCATTTTCTGGTCATTTTCATCAATAACCCCGTCATTATTTAAATCCATATATTTTATATCTCCGGGCTTAACCTCACCAAATGTTTGAATTGCATGCCCGTCAATTTCTGCCTGGTCCTGAAATAACCCCAGGGCGACATAACCAAAAGTAGCATCCGTTGGTTTTCCTACTTTTCTACGGTATTCATCAGGATATTGTAATTCATCAGCAATAAGTAATTTCGGTATGGAATAAATGAAATTGCTTCCCAAACTTATATTCAGGTCTTTAGAACTTGTAAGAATATAATCTAATCCTAATTCAACTCCCTGGACCTGCTGGCTTCCAAAATTTTCATACGGGATATTTCCAAAAAAGTCGGGAAGGGAATTTGTCCTTCGAACAATTAAATCATAATTTTTATTATAAAAATAAGAACCTTCCAGCCTTAATTTATAATCGAGCAGTACTGACTCAAATCCTAAATTCATACTGGTCATTTTCTCCCAGCCAATATTTCTGTTACCTGTGTATAAAAGTCTCGAGGCATTTGTATATCCCCCGTCATTGTAGGGATAATTTGTTGATGAAGTATAATAATTCCTTCCCAGGTTATAATCATTAAGTGATTCATCTGTGTTAAGCAGGGCCCAGTTTGCCCTTAACTTTAAGAAGTTAATAGTTACATTATTTTTCAAAAAGTCTTCTTCACTTATTATCCATCCTAAGCCAATCCCCGGAGAAAAAGCATGAGGGTTTTGTGTATTTATTAGTTTTCCTGAAATAGCGTAAGTAGCAGTTAATTCTGCAATGTATTTGTCCCGGAGCATATAGTTCCCCCTAAATCCAAAATGTCCGTGTTTTAAAGGTTGTCTGACCCCTTCTTCTGTAAATTCATCAAGATATCCCAATATTAAAGCGTTAACATCATGTTCCCCAAATCTGCGTTTATAATCAATTGTTCCAAAAGTCCCAAACTTGCGATAATAACTTGCATCAGTAACAGATCGTGTATCCACTTTTACATCAGTGCCATATTTAGTTACTGAAATCAAAGAATTTCCGCTATAATTTGGTCTGTAAACCGCATAGGAGTTCAGCATATCTTCATAAAATGTATTATACATATCAAATAAAAGATGTGCTTTGGCACTCAATCCTTCAGTAATGGAGCCCAGATCAAAATTCAGACCTGTATTCAGTTCAACTAATCTATCAGATGAGCGTCTGGCCCCGTTAAAATTCAATTCACCATATATGTTTGTCTGGTATTCAGAAGTCCCGCCAAGAACATACTTTCCGTCTATGAGTTTTGCAACACTTTGCATACTTGCATCAGTAAGTAAATTTAAGGGGATCAGGTTCGGATAAATATCAGGTAAAAAAGTGGTTGACATATTCCAAAAATCTGAATTTCCAGTATAACGGGGAGATTGAGCGATATTAAAGATTACTGAAGCATCAAAAACCAGATTTATAATATCTGTAACTTTAAAATCAATATTACTACGCATACTTAAACGATTGTTATGTTCATTTGCGCCTTCTCCAATTTTTAACAATCCGTTACTATGATTCCAACCTACATTCAAATAGAATTTTCCTGTCTCATTTCCTCTGACCACCTCTCCCATAAAATTCCGATAAGATGAAAAATCTTTTAGAAAAGTGGAATTATAATAATCTTCATCCGGGAACCTGACCGGGTTTAATCCACTTCTGGTGGAGTCAATCTGTATTTGGGAGTATTTAGCATCCATTCCATCATTAATGCGGGCTTCATTGTATAATTCCATATAATCTGCAGCAGACAAGTATTTAGGATAGCTAACCGGCAGGTTTATACCGCTTTCTGCAGTAAAATTCAACTCATTTTTCAGTACCGATCCCCGTCTGGTAGATATCATTATAACTCCGTTAGCAGCCTGTGCCCCATAGAGCATGGCTGTTGATAAATCTTTTATTACGGTGACCTGATCTATTTCATGGGGATTGATATCTGCAGCTTTGCGCGGGACTCCGTTAATAACTATTAAACCACTTCCAATACCCCTGATATTTGTAGATCCTATCAATCCCGGAAGCCTTCCGTTTAAAAGTCCGCTTACACTTTTTTCCTCAGAATATAACAATATATCTTTCGGATCCAGAACAGAAACCGCCCCGGCTATTTGTCGTTTTTTCAAAATACCAAATGGAATATTCATATTGTCTTTTTCTCCCATTTGATATAATGTCCTGGTTAATTCTACAGACTGTATACCGGATAAACGTAGTACTTTTGATTCAAAACCTTCAGCTTCTACAAGTACAGGAATATTTTTGCCTGCTGGCATAAGGAATTCTCCTTTATCATTAGTATGGATGGCTTTACTGTCTTCTCCGATAATAACTGTTGCCCCGGGTATGGGATTGCCGCTTTCATCCCTTATAATTACAGTTATTTTTTCCTGGGAATATGCAGGAATATGCAACAGCAGAATCAATCCTGATAATAATAAGAGCTTTATATATTGTTTATTCATAATCAATTAGTTTAGCTATTAATTTAAATTTAATTAATCTTAATCCCATCCGGGATTCTGATAAAAACCTTCATATAACTGAACCTGGTCACGGTAGATGGGCAGCCAATAGTGTTTTTCATCAAATGTTTTGGTATTCCACCGCCTTCTGTTGAAATATGTCCAATCCTTATCAAAATCAAGAGTGATAAGTTCTTTGTATTCAGGTAAATGGGCTACATGCCATCTGCGTATGTCGAACCAGTAATGAGCTTCAAAGGCCAGTTCGACAGTTCTTTCGTTTCTTACAAGATCCATAAAACTATCATATCCTTCTGCATCACTGGTTACAGGCGGCATACCTGCCCTTGCACGAATGATATTAATAGCGTCCACGGCAGTTAGATTTGACCCGGGAGCTGAACCATTCGGTCCGTAAGCAGCAGTGACAGCTTCTGCATAATCAAGATAAACCTGGGCAAAGCGCATTAATGGCATAACACATTGAAGATTTGTATATGCCCTGTCGAAAGTATTTGCATTCCAGGGAACGAATTTTTTGATCAGATAAGGAGTTTGAGCATTATTAGCCGGGCGGGCTTCAATATCACCAGGTTGAAAATATCCTTTCCAAACAGATCTTGCATTATTTCCAACTTTATCCCTGTCAACATAGAAATTATAATAAAAACGGGGATCCCTGTTTTTCCAGCGTTTATTATCATCCTGGTCATATTCTTCTTTATATCTTGTTCCATCAGACATTTCAAAGAAATCTACAAACTTTTGATTTGCCGTGCGTTGCCATAAACTAGCCCCTCCAAGATATCCCGGTAAAAATTGCCGGCGCATATAATTATATGACTCACCAGTGCCAAATCTGTAGTCAATCCTTTCCAAAATTGTTTCATCACAATATGCGATTTGATTAGCAACATTATTGTTATGAAAGTTTTTATAATATTCATCCCATGGCATTAATCTGTATATTCCTTTATCTGCAAGTTTTATCATTTCCCATCCTGCCTCTGCAGCCTTTTTGCAATAATCAATATTATAGGTATAATCATTTCCTGAATAGGCATTCATGGTTGGGCTTCCGGCATATAGAAGATATTTTTGCTTATAGGCAAGAGCTGTACCTTTGGTTATCCTGCCCCTGTTAGCCCCGATTCTTTGTGAACCGGGCCCGGTCAAATCCCAATCTTCCGGTAATAATTCTATTGCCCTGTCCAGGTCCCGGACAAGTTTATCAGTACATTCCTGATATGTGAGCCGTGACAGTTTCATTTCATCCGACGGAGAAAATACTGTATCAACATATGGCATTCCTCCAAAGCTTTTCATAATGTCCCCATGAAAATATGCCCTGAAAAACAATGCCTGGCCTTCAATTAATCTTCTTTCTTCTTCTGTTGCATCAACCATAAGAGGTAATTTACTTAAAACAATATTAGCTTTCCGTATTCCTTTCCAGCCTCCGGCCCAGATACCAAAATCATTATCCGGAATAAGGCCATTACCATATCCTCTTACACTTTGTTGCCAATAATGGTCACTAATATTTGGGCCAATCACAAGCCAGTAATTTCCCTCAACCAGAACCCTGCTTTCAGATCGATATAATTCTTTAAAGCATTCACCACCTTTATACATTGTATAAGCTAAATACGTTTTCATATAACACATTAGATAAGAATAATTATGATCCAGGAATCCCTGCATTGAAGGATAAGTTCCAAAAACGTCGAGATCAGTTACTTCTGCTTCAGGTGTTTTGTCAAGAAACTCATCACAAGAAGTAATAAGCATAATAGCCAAGAATAAAAATATTAAGTAGTTTAAATAAAATATCTTTTTCATAACTTAAAAATAGTTTTAAATTAAAAGTCAATACTTACACCGAAGTTATATCTTTTAAGGATAGGATAATTAGATCTATAATCGGCCGTTCCTTCTCCTGCATAATCAATGTCAGTCAACATATCCGAAATTAAAAAGAGGTTGTTTCCACTTAAAGATAATCTAACATTGGAAAGTCCTAATTTTTTTATCCATGGTGAATTCTTATTATTAAGTGTATAGGCAATTTCTGCACTTTCCAGCCTGAAATAAGCACGGGATATATTTAGAGCTGCAATGGAATATGGATCATCTGCATCAGAAAGGCTTGCAGATTGAAATCTCAATACCGGAAAAGATGCATTTGTTGTGTGGTTCCTTTCGGGGGACCATGCATTTTTCATTGAATAAATTGAGACAGTTGCTTCTCCTTCAGTATACATTGAAGTCATTTCTCTCATTCCAACGCCACCTTGAACATTATATACCCCATAAAACCTAATATTTGCACTAAGCCCTTTATATGATACGCCTGCAGAAGGAGAATAACTAAATTGTGGTCTTCCGGGAAATCCATAAGGAGCGATGTCATTATTGTTAATAATTCCGTCACTATTATAATCAATACGCATCGTTTCGCCAGGAAGTAATGATTCATTTCCGGTTTCACCACCTGTAGTTACATAAATGTCGTTCCATGTTTGGAAAAGTTGATTACCCTGTTGAAGAATAACTTTTCGTTGATTTATGGGATAGCCAGCTCTTTTTTGATAATCTGGCCTAAATTCAGGATCTCCTGCATAGATTATTTTATCTTTAGCAAATGCCCAGGCATATGATGCCCAGAAAGAAAATCCGCGTTGTGTTGATTTAAATATTTCAGCTTCAAATTCCCATCCGTTTACATTAACTTTTCCAATATTTGCCGACACCGGATTTGCACCAAAATAATATGGAATAAATCTGTCACTTCCTGTTACAAAAATATCAGAACGGTTTTCAATAAAGTAATCAAAATTTATTTTTAACAGGTTGTTAAAAAATCCTGTTTCCACACCAATATCTCTTTTTCGTGCTGTTTCCCAATGAATGTCAGGATTGGCAATAACTCCCTCATATCTCATAGGATATGATCTTTGAACTGACGGGTAGCCAAAATAAAAAACAGTCTGCGCAGCTCCACCTTCGGGATGAACTATCCAGCTACTGGTATACAACCAGCGTTGAATGCCAGCATCACTTCCTACAGTACCATCAGAATATCGAAATTTAAGATTATTCATAACGGATTTTATTGGGATAAAAAAGTTTTCATTTGATGCGACCCAGCCCAATGCTATTGAAGGGAAAAATCCAAAACGATATTTTCTGTCGAATTTTTCAGACCCGTTGTATGCAGCATTAGCTTCGAATAAATATCTTCTGTCGTAGCTATAAGTCACACGGCCTACCCAGTCTTCCCTATAACTGGCAAATTCCGAGCCTCTTGCTGTTATTTGTCGATTTACAAGGGCTAAACCGCCAATGGTATGTTTGTTAAAATCTCTGTTATAATTAAGTGAAAATTCATATAAAACAGATCGGTCAACATTTAAATTAACTGCTTCAGTACCATAACTATTCTCTCCTAAAGTCCAGTCGTATCCGTCTGTACCTGCCCCTGTAACATTCCATGTGGTATATTCTGCTTCCAATGCTGCCAGTTCCGGGTCCTTCAGGTCAGGACGGAATCTTGGGTCATCAACAATGGCAGGGTCTATAAATTTAGTCATTGGCAGGGCACCTGTTACATGCGCACCACTAGTTCTGGCAAGATTATCATATGATAATTTTCCTTGTGCTGAAAATCCTTTTATAATAAAGTCTAAATTCTGTTTTAATATAAAATCAGTATTTACCTGAGTTCCTTTCCAAAGGGTATAGCCGCTAAAATTCCATTCCCATGGAACATTTGTTGCATTTACCACGTCAACATTCTCTGCATAAGTTCCATCACGATATTTAATAGGCCAAATATCCGGGGCAGCATTCCAGATACCACGAAATGCATTAAGGCCACCTCTTGACCTTTTTTGGTTATAGTATATTCCAGAAAGATTCGTACTTAATGTTGTAGTGGGAGTAATTGTAAAATCCAAATTACTTCTTACATTTAAACGCTTAAAATTAAAACTTGGATCAAAGCCTTGTCCTATATCTTTTTGATTTATCAGATCTGTTTCATCAAGGAAAGCAACTGAATTAAAATATTTAACAAATTTTGTCCCTCCACTCATTGTAAGATTCATATTCTGATCAATAGTATAATCTTTCATTGTTTCGTCCAGCCAATTAATGTCAGGAAAATATTCGGGATATTCATTCGTTTTGTAATAATCTACCCACGCTTCCGGTTTAATTCTCAACCAGGAAGCTTCCCTAATTCCAACTTCATTTAATATAGCCCAGTTTTTTGTTAAATTTGCTTCATAAGCCCTTGCTTTTTCAGCTACTCTGGAAAGTGTTTTTACGGTATTTCTATAATCAAAAGTCAGTTTTGTCTTACCTTCATGTCCCCTTTGGGTTGTAATGAGAATAACCCCATTAGCTCCCTTAACACCAAAGACGGCAGTAGCAGAAGCATCTTTCAAAACCGAAATTTTTTCAATTTCATAAGGATTGATATTGTGCAAATCACGTTCTACGCCATCTACCAAAACCAGTGGTTGGGCATTATTCCAAGTCTTTTGGCCTCTTATATACATAACAATAGGTTGGTCTCCGTCGCCTCCAAAATCTGCTCCGCCTGGTCGACCAGTTGTGCGGAGAGTTATTAAACCAGGTACCGAACCTGCAAGCCCGGATCTTAAATCTCCACCTTGAACATTTTGACGTATCGTTTCGCCTGTAGCTTGGGAGACCGCTCCAACGACACTCTCCTTTTTTTGAACTCCATATCCTACAACAATAACTTCTTCAAGCGTTGCAGCTTCAGATTTTAAACTAACAGAAACTTGACGAAGATTACCAACTTTTAAAGATTGTGTTTCATACCCAACATATGAAAAGACAAGTACAGCTTCTTCATTGGGAATTGTGATAGAATATTTTCCTTCCAGATCTGTAATAGCTCCTATGAAAGTACCTTCAATAACAATATTTGCACCGGGTAAAGGGTTCCCGGTAGATGCATCTGTAACCGAACCAGTGATGATAATTCCTTGTGTACTCTGAGCTAAAACGAAAGAATTTGGAAAAAAGATAATAGCTGAGAGAAATAGAAAAAACAATCTAAAAAATAACACCTCAACTTCTATCCTTTTACAATTATTCATAATTAATTTTTTAATAATTTTTTTCATAAATTGATTAATTAATGTATGATAAATTTAAGTTGTAGTAACAAATTTTAATAAGATATCAGCATTTAAACTTCATTAAGAGTATGGAAAAGAAAAATAATATTTGTTTCATAGGCAAAATATTAATTGATGAAAAATCAAAATTATATATAAAGATTTATATTTTTATAATACAATTTTTGCAATTTATATAATAATATTTGCAGAATTCATAAAATTTTATATTGAAAAGTTAATTAAATGTTAATATGAAATTTTTTTAACAATCTTTAAATTTTATAAAATTGAAACTCTAAAATTTAAAATAACATTCTTAAATTTATTTTTCGGGATTTATCTTAATTTTAGTCATTCGATTACTATTAAGGTTTTTTTTGATAATATACCTTAACTCAATTCCTTAATTATTATGTCATATAAATATAAAATATCAATAATTCTTGCAATTTATTTTTCATTTGATCTTTGTGCTCAAAATGCACCTTCTGGTTTATCAGATTTAAATAAGGAGAAAAGTATCAGCACAACTATTTTTTTTAAATCAGAAGCTGTTGATTTTGTTCAGATAAAATCTTCAATTACAGATAATGTGGCTTTTGCTGCAGTAATATATAAACCGTCAAAACCTTCTACAATTCTTTTAACTACTCATGGTTGGCATGGTTCCGTTTCAATTCCTTCAGAATCATCAGAAAACCCGTACCCTGATTTTCTGTTTGTCCAGGTTGATATGAGGGGAAGACAGTATTCAACAGGTAAAGCTGATTGTAATGGACTGGAATTATATGATGTTTATGATGCTTATAAATATGTCCTTCAAGAATATCCTGAGTTGATTCTTAATGAAAAACAGGTATATTTTATTGGAGGAAGCGGTGGAGGTGGCAATGGATATGCTTTGTCCGGGAAATTTCCCGATCTGTTTTGCAGCGTGGTTATAAGTTGTGGGATCAGTGACTATGCCGGGTGGTTTAAAAATGATACAATTGGAGAATTTCGTGATGAGATGTTACCATGGATCGGTACAAGCCCCGATCAAAATATGGAAGCCTACATGTCAAGAAGTGGGATTACAACTCTTGAAAATATTTTAAGTCCTGTCTATATTGTTCATGGTGAAACAGATGTTAGAGTACCGGTTACTCATGCCCGTAATTTTTATTCTAAAGCTTTAAAATTTAATAAAACTGTTCATTATCTTGAGTTAGATAAGGTTGGTACGCGTAGTCATTGGGGAAATATCAGCCCTGGGCAGGAACAGGAAAAAAATGAATTTATTTTAAAAGGCCTGGAAATAAAAAATGCTCCCGAACTTCCAATAAAAGGTAAATTTATTGTTGCAGGTTATATTGTAACCGGTAAATTTTCGGTATTTCTTGATTCAATAGATTCAGTTGGCAGGATAAAATATAATTTGAAAAGGGAGAAAATTAAGTTTATTAAAGGAAAAGGTATTATCACATGGCTTTAAGTCTTGTAAGATAAACAATTAATGATCAAAATATTCCTTATTGAAATTTTATATTATTACTTGTCTTTCAAATATTTATTCATCCAGCTTAAAGTTTCCCAATGACGGTGTAATATAGATTCACGTGCTGCATAACCATGACTTTCATTAGGAAGCAAAACTAGTCGTGCAGTTGCCCCAAATCCTTTCAGGGCTGCAAAAAAACGTTCACTTTGAATTGGGAAAGTGCCTTCATTGTTATCGTCAGTACCATGAATAAGGAGAATAGGGTCTTTGACCTTATCAGCATGCATAAATGGAGACATTCTGTTATAAACTTCAGGAACATCCCAATAAGTTCTCTTTTCACTTTGAAAACCAAATGGCGTCAAAGTTCTATTATATGCTCCGCTGGAAGCTATACCTGCCGCAAATAAACGGGTATTGGCCAGCAAATTTGCTGTCATGAAAGCTCCATAAGAATGTCCGCTGACTGCTATCCGGTCGGGATCAGCAACTCCCATCTCAACAGCTTTATTAACAGCCGCTTCAGCATTGGCAATTAATTGTTCAATATAAGTGTCATTTGGCTCCCTGTCATCCGTTTTTATAATAGGGAAACTAGCATCCATTAAAATTGCATATCCCTGGGTTACATATACCAAAGCACTTAGAGGACTGATATTGTTGAAAAGATAAGGAGATCCGCTAACCTGGCCTGCTGCGGCAGGGTCATTAAATTCCCGGGGGTATGCCCAAAGAAGTGTTGGTAAAGGTTTATCCGGGTAATTTGCGGGAAGGTAAAGCATGTAAGAAAGGTCAACTCCGTCATTTCTTTTATAACTTACCAGCTCTTTAGTGATCCCTTTCAGAAAAGGACAGGGATCTTCAAAGCTGGTCACCTGAGTCATTTTCCCGTTTTTTATGTTTCTGATAAAATAATTTGGTATTTCATCTGTCGATTGTCTGTTTGTAAATACCAGATTTTTTGATATATCTGTAAAAAAATAAACTGTTTCAAAATATGGTTCAGACGATCTCCATAATCTGGTAGTTTTTCCGGATTGGATATCATATCTGTCAAGAAATGGACGGTCCCCTTCAGTAGAAGCTCCCCTTCCTGTCAAATACAGACTTTTCCCTTTATTTGTAAATAAAAGCACTGATCTGCCATAAATGTTGGGTTGAAGCATAAAATTCCCTGGATTTGCATAACCATCATCAGAAAAATAATCATGTATCTTTTGCACAGGTTGCTGTGGATCAGAGGGAATAAATGAACTCACTAAAATTTTTCTTGTTTTACTCAGTCTTTCTGTTATCAGGGCAAAGTCATCTTTTCCCCATGTTATACCTGAATATCTCAACCTGGTAGCAATTAGTTTCCTGGCAGGATCATTAAAAGGTGCATCCAGATAATATACCTGATCATGGTATTCCATTTCATTTTCATAATTTCCTTCATCAAGTGCTTCTACCCAATATATAGTTGAAGGTTTATCAGACCTCCAGCTAAAAGATCTTGGGCCTGGCAAAACAGCATCATGCTCCCTGGGTACATTTTCTGTTAAAGGTATTTCTGCTAATGTTTTGATAATATTTCCTGTTATATCCCATATTTCAACATTTGACGGGAAGAAGCGGTATGGGACCATATAAGAAAAGGGCCTTTTTAAAGTGTTTATAAGAAAATATTTTCCGTCAGGCGAGGGATTAATCTCTGTAATCATAGCAGGCCGGCCAATATTTAAGGTTTTATTCCCATCCCAAAGGCAAAGCTGAGACTTAACATAATATTCAAACAAAAGCTCATCTGCAGGGTCTTTTAAAAGATCCTGATAAGTGCGTGCCTGGCTTTTCTTCCCGATATTTTCCCGGATTATCGGCCCTTTGGGGATATTGTCGTGAACCGGCTTATTTCCTCTGTCCGGATCTGATACGTAATAAAGAATTCTTTTACTATCAGAAAGCCATCTAAATGCATTTCCAAATATTTGATTGAGATTATCTGCTATTTTTTCAGCTCTTAATAGTTCAATATCACATAACCATAATTCAATAGAATGTGATGTGGTATTTGTAAAGGCAAATTTTTTACTATCTGCCGACCATACAGGATTGCCAAATTTCGGATTATCCGGTAATCCGTCAATGTCCCGGATATTTGAGCCATCAATGTTCATAATACGAAAACCGGTATTATATTTTTGACGGCCTGGCCCGCTGTTAGAAGGATTAATGCGTAAACCTGCTATCCGTAACTCTTCCTCGGACAGATCTGCAATAGTCAACAGCCCTTGCAATTCAATTAAAATAATTGATGATTTATCCGGACTGACTGAAATATCAGGAGTTTGAGGGGCATCTGCAATTTTTACAATTTCATCGGGAGGAAGTTGATATTTTAAAGGTTCCTGAGCCATAATATCTGCAACAATAAATAAAAATGCAGAAAATACTAAAAATGATCTGAAAAACATTTTAACAGGATTTAAATTTTTTAAATAGGATTGAATTTTAAAAATCATTGATGAAAATAATTTTACAATTTATAGTATTCTTTCAATGGATTGGCAATTATTTATAAATCTTCATTAAAGTTAATATTTTCGGGGAAATCCAAAAAATGTTTTTATAAACTTATATCAGGTTCAATACAAGTTAAAATTATAAATAGAAATCTGTCAATTTGCAAAAATAGTATTAACTATAGCAAAATATATGATATAAATTCTTTTTACACTTTTTTATATTTGACAAAAATTTTTATTAAATAAAATTAATGTTTTAAATATATCATTAAACTTTTTATTATGGATAATACACGTAGAGCTTTTGTAAAAAAGATGGCTGCCGGAACTGCCGGTATTTCTCTTAGCGGAATAAATTTTGCTTCTGATACATATGCAAATGAATTATTTAAACAACATAAAAGTTTAGTCCGTGATCATTTGATAAGCACTGGTAATTTTTCTCCTGTCTTTCCAATTCCAAGGGAAGCTGACTATTATCCTGAATTCTTATCACTTTCAGAAAGTACTATAGTTTTATTACCTCAAAATCCTGCTAAACAGGATTTATTTTTTGCACGGTTTATTGTTTCAGAACTTGCAGAAAAATATGGCCTTGTTCTTGAAATTAAAAAAGTAGCAAATCTTGATAAACTTAATAATTATATTCTTATAGGTTCATCCGGCAATCCTTTGATAAGAAACTATGCGGTCACCAACAAGATCCCTCTAAGTATAAAAAATCCCGGGCCCGAAGGTTATTTTTTAAAAGTTGACAAATCTGGTATATGTGTGATGGGCAGTGATCATCAGGGAGCTTTTTATGGTTTACAGACTTTGCGTCAGTTAATTAATTTAAATGATGCAACTAAAATACAGCATACTGATATAAAAGATTGGCCTCATATGTCTTTCAGAGGAGTAAGGCTGAATATTCCGGGACCGGAAAATATTGTTTTTTATAAACGATTTATAAAAGATTTCATGGCTTATTTTAAATATAATAAGGTTATAATGGAAGTAAATGCTGTAATGCGTTTTGAAAAACATCCGGAGTTAAATGCCGGCTGGATTGAACTATTTAAAGATATGGACTATTCTAGAAGAAAGCAGAGTATTCCGGGGCCAAATGGTGAAAATGGTGATGCTGTCCATCAGGATGCGGGAGATGGCAGGATACTGGAAAAGGAACAAGTTGCCGATCTTGTTGAATATGCAGGAAAATTTTATATTGAAACAATTCCCGAAATCACTTCTCTTCCACACTCAAGCTATCTTCTTACAAGGCACAGAGAGCTTGCGGAAAACAAAAATTCTCAATGGCCGGATACATACTGCCCGTCAAATCCTGCAACTTATGAGTTACTGTTCGATGTTCTGGATGAATATATAGAAGTTATGAAACCTAAAATAATTAATATCGGGCATGATGAATGGCGTATGCCTTTGGATGAATGTGAAAGATGCAGAGATAAAGATTATTCAGAATTATTTGCACAGGATGTTAAAAAAATTCATAATTATTTGAAAATTAAAAATATCAGGACAGCAATGTGGGGGGACCATCTTTTGGAAAGCGTCAGGGGTAAAGGGCCTCAAAGCAGAAAATTATCAAGCGGATACACTTACAGACTGCCTGGTGGATTAAGACCTGAAATAGTTGAAAATGAAATTCCAAAAGATATTCTTGTGCTAAACTGGTTCTGGAAATCTTTTAAGGGACCGGGAGAAGAAAATACTGATCAATTAAGAAAATGGGGGTTTCAACAGATTTATGGAAACTTTGAACCATATATTAATGATTTTGCACGAAGGAGTAAAGTAGAAGGAGTAATTGGTGGCGCCCCGTCTGTGTGGTCGGCAACTACAGAATTTAATATTGGAAAGAATAAAATGTATAAGTTGCTGGGCTGTGCTAATTTACTTTGGTCAACTCATTATTTTGATGAAGCGGGGCTGGCAAGAACTATTCAGGCTATGATGCCTTCAATCAGAATTAATCTTAAAGGGGTTAATCCGCCAAGCAAAGATGGTGACCAAATATTACCTTTGGACCTGACACCATCATTTAACGCATTAACGAGTGATAAACCATCAGGAATACCTCTGGAATTACTTAAAGATAATAATATTCAATTTAATCAAATTAATTTTGAATTGCATGAACCCTCAAAAACCGGGAGGTTATGCGCAGTGGTTGTTGGAACAGAAGGCAATTCAAAGTTACCCCTTCCTCCAATATCAAAGAGTATTCCTGTAAATCAGGATGTTAGCAGTCTAATATTCCTGCATTGTTGCGCCCGTCCCTCAACAAATATTTACGGGCACAATAAAATACACAGTTATCAGGATACTTCAGATCTGCTAGGATGGTATAAAGTTATTTATAATGATGGTTTTTCTATTAATGTACCAATTCGATACGGAGTTAATATTCGGGAATGGCATTTATGGGGGATCAATCCTGAAACAGGAAAAATTGATGAATGCCTGGTGGAACCATTTTGTAATGGTGTTGGAACATATTGTTATGAAGGTGATATTATAAATTGTTCAAACAATCCCGAAAGAGAGCTTAACTTCTTTGCTTATGAATGGAGGAATTTAAGATTTGGGACTTCAGTAAAGGAAGTGTATCTTGAAGGATCAAAGCAGTTTATTAATTATAATGGTTCAGTTATAAATAGTAATGCGATTGCTCTTATAGCTTTATCTTATGTAGAAAGACGCCCATTTGGGAAGGTATTGGCCAGATAAAATATCCTTTCGCTTAACTCCCATTTTTCCGGAGTATCAGCTTTAGCCCCTGAATCCTGAAAAGCTGAAACGAAGCTTTCCCATTCCTTTTGCTTAGGTTTTTGGGCAAGTTCTTTCATTGCCTTATCATGATCAAAGTCAGGAAGGGTATCCATAATCATAAATGCAATATTTCCGTGTATATATATTTCCATATCAATAATACCAACTTCTCTCATTCCCTGAATAATTTCCGGCCATACATTCCCCGGTTTATGAATTTCTTTATACTTCAATATTAAATCATTATCATTTTTGAGGTTCAACATTTTGCAATAACGTTTGAAAGTCTCATGCCTTGAAGTTTTTAAATATCCGTTCATTTTTATGATATTAAATTTATAAGATAAAAATTTTTAGAACTTTTTTACAATAATAAAATGATCAAAAGTAAATTAACTTATTATTAAATTGAAAGCAAATATGAATTACAATTAATTTTTAATATTTATGCTGGCGAAGTAAAACTTCAAGTTGAAAAATGTTCAAAAATATTCTTAATATTTTAAATTATAAGATTCATAAATAATTAGTATTCAGTAGTAGCTGCTTTATAACCTGAAGTAATAGTTTTAAATAAAAGCTTTAATTGATAAATTAATTAAATATTGTGTATAATTTGAAATAATCTGTTTATAATTATAGTACATTTATTAAAATTATAACCTTTAAGAAAAATATCAGTACTATTTAACAAAAGATATTATTTTAAAACCCCTAAATTTGTTTACTTGTCATTAAAAGTATCTCTTTATGGTAAAAAATAAAAAGGTATTTGTATCTGGTTGTTTTGATATGCTTCATTCAGGCCATATAGCTTTTTTACAGGAAGCGGCCAAATATGGCGATTTATATGTGGGCCTCGGTTCCGACAAAACAATTATAGAATTAAAAGGAAGGGAAACAATTAATTCAGAAGAAGAACGGGTATATATATTAAGTGCTTTAGCTTGTGTTCATAAGGCAAAGGTAAATAAAGGAAGTGGATTGATGGATTTCCTGGAGGATATAAAGGAACTCAAACCTGATATTTTTATTGTGAATGAAGATGGGCACTCTCCTGAAAAAGAAGATTTATGCAGAAAAAATGGGATAGAATATATTGTTCTTAAAAGGGTCCCGCATGCAAATCTTCCTGTTCGGAGCACCACCGCTTTACGCTCAGTAAAACCGATGCCATACCGGATTGATATTGCAGGAACGTGGATAGACCAGCCGTATGTTTCGAAATATTATCCGGGAGCAGCTATAACAGCCTCCATAGAACCTACCATTGAGTTTAATGAACGGTCTGGTATGGCAACATCCACAAGAAAAAAAGCAATAGAATTATGGAATAATTATTTACCGCTTGAAAAGCCCGAAAAATTGGCAAAAACTCTTTTCCGATATGATAATGATCCGGGAACTAAAGAAGTAAGTGGTTCACAAGACTCGATAGGGATCACAATGCCTGGTATAAACCGTTTTTATTTTGATAAAGGCAAATATTGGCCATCAAAATTTGATATTATTTCTGATCTTGATATCATTCACTGGCTTGAAGAACGACTGTTTATGCTTACTTTATGGCCACGTCCTGCTGATTACAGGGTCCTGGACAATACAATTATTAATAAAGAAAACGTTAAAAAACTTGCCAGGGCTTCTGATATGGCCTGGGAAGGACTTTTAAACAAAGATATTAATATATTTTCTAAAGGATTTCTTAATTCTTTTCTTGCTCAGATCAAAATGTTTCCAGGAATGATAAATTCTGATATACAAAATGTTATTGATCAGTATAAAGATAAGGCCCTTGCATGGAAACTTAGCGGTGCAGGCGGGGGAGGCTATCTGATCCTTATCAGTGAAGAAAAAATTCCTAACGCTTTCAATATAAAAATTAGAATTAAAGATTTCTGGTTATAAAGAGGTAGTTTTTCATTTTAATATTTTTCATCCTTTTCACTTAAAATTATCTGAATATCTTTGGCCGGTGACCTTTTTTTTGATCTTTAACATCTTTTTTTTCCTGAAAAACAAAAATTAAAAAGTTAATAGTGACTTAATTCTATATTTTTTTCAATTTTTATTATTATATAATTGATTGATATAATGGAAAATAGCTTTAAGGATAATATTGAAAATATATTCAATTGAAAATCTTTAAACTTATAAAAAGGTTTTATTGTGAATAATATTATTTTTGTAGATTCAATAAAAGATTTCTTTATTTCCATTTGATCAGTAGTGGATTATTTTTAGTAGGGTATCTAATTATTTTATCATATTTTATAATTTGTTATTTTAGTCAATATGACCATAAAAAAAACAACGAGGATATTTTTATATGTTGCAATCACCCTAATTTTAGCCGGTATAATTTTTTATCCAAAAATTAAATTAATTTTTGCCGGAAACAATAATTTACCAGCCTTATCAAATCCCGGGCAAAGAGGGCGACAGCAGGCTTTGAATGTACAGGGGATGGTAATAACCCCCCGCCATTTAAGTGAAGTGATTAATAGTACTGGTACTTTAATGTCATTTGAAGAAACCGAACTTTCATTTGAAACTTCAGGTAAGATAATAGCTATTTATTTTGAGGAAGGTAAGCATGTCAGGAAAGGTGAATTGATGGCTAAAATTAATGATCTTCCTTTGCAGGCGCAGCTTCAAAGGCTGAATGCCCAGAAAAGGCTTGCTCTGGAAAGAGAGTTCAGGCAAAAAAGCCTTTTGGATAGGGACGCGATCAGTCAGGAAAGTTATGATCAGGTGGTTACAGAGCGTCAGGTACTTGAAGCTGATATAGCTATGGTTGAGGCAAGAATAGCTGAAACAGAACTTAGGGCACCCTTTGATGGCATTGTTGGATTACGTTATCTGAGTGAAGGAAGTTATGTGAACCCTAATGCAAAAATAGCCCGGCTGGTTAAAAATCAGCCACTAAAATTAGAGTTTTTCGTGCCTGAACGTTATTCGGGAGAAATAAGGCCTGGATTTCCTATCAGATTTCTTGTAGACGGAATAACTGATACTTTTAAAGCCAGTGTTTATGCTGTTGACCCCAAAATAGATGTTAAAACTCGTGCTGCTATTGTACGTGCTTTATACCCTAATACAAATGAAGAATTAAAGCCCGGGCGTTTTACCGGAATTACTTTACAGTTGTCCGCAACTGATAATGCTATGGCAATTCCATCTGAAGCTGTAATTCCTGAAATGGAAGGAGAAAAAGTTTTTATTTATCAGGCTGGCAGGGCACAGCCAAAATATGTAAAAATCGGTCTCCGTACGGAATCACATGTTCAAATTTTAGGGGGTGTGGAATTTGGTGATACTCTTCTTACTTCCGGTGTTTTACAATTAAGGCCTAATATGCCGGTAGAAATATATAACTTTCAACAAAACTGAGATTAAAATTATGTCATGAGTCTTTCTTCTTTAAGTATAAATAGACCTGTACTTGCTTCAGTATTTACTTTAGTAATTTTATTATTTGGTTTTATAGGTATGACATTTTTAGGCGTCCGGGAATTCCCGAGTGTTGATCCGCCTATTATAAATGTTATGGCCTCATATCCCGGGGCAAATTCAGATGTGATTGAAACGCAGATAACAGAACCTCTTGAACAATATATTAATTCTGTACCGGGAATTCGTTCATTGACCAGTTCAAGCCGGCAGGGGAGCAGTCTTATTTCTGTCGAATTTGAATTGAATGTGGATATGGAAACTGCAGCCAATGATGTTCGGGATAAAGTTTCCCAGGCTGTAAGGCGGCTCCCAAAAGACTGTGATCCGCCCGTTGTATCAAAAGTTGATGCTGATGCAACTCCTATCATGTTAATAAATGTCCAGAGTGCAGAACGGAATCTTCTGGAACTTTCTGAAATAGCTGAACTTACTGTAAAGGAACAACTGCAAACTATAAACGGAGTTAGCGCTGTTCAAATATGGGGTGAAAAAAGATGGGCGATGAGGCTTTGGCTTGATCCTGTTAAAATGGGCGGTTATGGCCTGACTCCATTGGATGTAAGGAATGCCCTTGGACGGGAAAATGTTGAATTACCTTCAGGCAAAATTGAAGGCCTGACTACAGAACTGTCTATCAGGACAATGGGCTTGATGACCACTCCTCATGAATTTAATAATATGGTTGTTTTTCAGTCAGGCGATCAATTGGTACGTTTTTCCGATATTGGCCGTGCTGAACTTGGCCCTGAAGATATCAGGGGTATTATGAAAAAAGACGGGGTCCCGGCGGTTGGAACTGCCATTATACCTCAACCCGGATCAAACCATATAGATATCGCAGATGAGGTTTACAGGCGTCTGGAAATGATGAAAAAAGACTTGCCTGAAGACGTGTTGCTAACCATTGGATTCGATAACACAACCTATATTCGGGAATCTATTAAAGAAGTCAGAAACACTATTTTTCTTGCTTTCTTTCTCGTATTATTAGTAATTTTCTTCTTTTTAAGAGATTGGAGGACAACACTTATTCCTATACTGGTTATCCCTATTTCTATTATTGGTGCCTTTTTTGTCATGTATCTTGCAGGTTTTTCAATAAATATCCTTACCCTTCTGGCTATTGTATTATCAATCGGATTAGTTGTTGATGATGCAATTGTTATGATGGAAAATATTTATGTTAAGATAGAAAATGGACTTCCACCATTAAAAGCTGGCCTTGAAGGGTCACAGGAAATATTTTTCGCCATCGTTTCTACAACTATTGCATTGATAGCTGTTTTCTTCCCTATCGTTTTTATGCAGGGGATGACCGGAAGGCTTTTCCGTGAATTCAGTATTGTAATTGCAGGTGCTGTTGCAATATCTGCTTTCGTTGCCCTTAGCTTTACACCAATGATTTCCACGAAAATTCTAAAAACACGTACAAAACAATATGGGCGGTTTTATAAAGTTACGGAAAAGTTTTTTGTATGGCTAAATGAGATTTATAGGAGTTCACTTGAGAATTTTCTTAAAAGGAGATGGTTATCCTTATTAATAATAGCTGTTGCAGTTACCATAATTTTTACTTTGGGAATAACCATTCCTTCCGAAATGTCGCCACTTGAAGATAGGTCGCAATTTAATATAAATGTTGTAACTCCCGAAAGTGCAACATATGAATATACACTTGATTATATCGAAGATCTTAGTGAGATGATCCGTGAAAATGTTTCTGATGATGAGATCGGTTCCTTAACTGCCATGATCCGGGGTGGCAGTGGATTTCTGAGAGTAGTACTTGTTCCTTCGGAACAACGCAAAAGAACACAATCCGAAATTGCTGCACAAGTTGCCAGCGCAGCCAGAAAAAAAACTAAAGCAATGGCAAGGATCATTGAACAATCAACTTTTGGCGGAAGGCGTGCTGGTTTACCTGTTCAATATGTATTACAGGCAACTAATATTAATAAATTAAGAGAAGTTTTACCTGAATTTATGGATAAGGTAAATGCCAATCCTGCTTTCCAGATGGCAGATGTTAATCTGAAGTTTACAAGACCTGAAATCAGAATACGGATAAACCGGGATAAAGCTGTACTTATGGGAGTTTCAACCCAGAATATAGGGCAAACATTACAACTTGCTTTGAGCGGACAGCGTTTCGGATACTTTTTTATGAATGGCAAGCAATATGAAGTTCTTGGTGAAATGCAAAGAAATAATAGAAATAAACCGCTTGACCTTAAATCTTTGTATGTAAGAAGTAATACCGGTGAAATGATTCAGCTGGATAATCTTGTTACACTTGAGGAAGAAACTGCTCCGCCTCAATTATTCAGATATAACCGCTTCGTATCAGCTACCGTTACTGCCGGCTTATCTAAAGGGTGGACAATTGGACAGGGACTTGCAGAAATGGATAAAATAGCAGATGAAGTTCTTGATGATACATTTCGTACTGCACTTGCCGGAGACTCAAAAGATTTCACTGAAAGTTCTTCAAGTCTTATGTTCGCATTTATACTGGCTTTGATACTGGTTTTCCTTGTTCTTGCAGCACAATTCGAAAGCTATCTGGACCCAATCATCGTCATGATGACGGTACCCCTGGCACTTACAGGGGCCTTAATATTTATGTGGTATTTTAATATTACAATGAATATTTTCAGCCAGATTGGTGTAATTATGCTAATAGGACTGGTTACAAAAAATGGAATACTTATTGTCGAATTTGCAAATCAACGTAAAAAAGCAGGAATGTCCAAGATGGAAGCAATTAAATATTCTGCTGCTTCAAGATTCAGGCCGATATTAATGGTCAGTATGACTACTATTCTTGGAACACTTCCACTGGCCTTTAGTACCGGCGGAGGCGCCCAGGGAAGAATAGCAATGGGAGTGGCTGTGGTTGGAGGACTTATACTGTCCACATTCCTTACATTATATGTTGTTCCGGCAATTTATACTTATATATCAAGTGAAACAAAGATTGAAGAAAATGAAGATACATTATCCTCTGTTACTGCTGCTTAAAATCTATTTCTTAATTATTCTACAAAATGTTGAAGGACAAGATAAATATACTCTGAGTGAATTCCTGAATATGGGCCTGGAAAAAAATTATTCTTTACGAATTGCTAAGAATAGGCAGGAAATATCAGACAATAATTATACACGCGGTAACGCTGGTTTTCTGCCAACTTTGGATTTAAGTGCCCGGCAGTCCGGTACTGTTAATAATACAGATCAAACTTTTAGTGACGCCGGCACCAGCAATAATAAAGGTATTCATAATACAACTACAAATGCCGGCCTTAACCTGGGATGGAATTTATTCAGCGGATTCAGGATACAAACAACTTACCAGAAACTTGAAGAATTAAAATCGCAGGGAGAACTTAGCACAAAACTGGCTATAGAAAATTTTGTATCAAAAACTGCCACCGAATACTATAACTATGTTCAACAGGTACGGCAGTTGAATAACCTTACTTACGCTGTTTCACTTTCAAGGGAACGATTTAGAATTGATGAAGAAAGATATCTGATAGGATCCGGTTCAAGGTTGCAAATGCTACAATCCAGGGTATTCCTGAATGCTGATAGTTCCAAACTTTCACGGCAACATGAAGTTGTCAGGGCATCCAGAATATATTTAAATGAACTTATGGGTGTAGATGATTTTGAAACCTTAATGGAAGCAAAAGATACTTCAATTATTGTAAATAAAGATCTTATTTATACTGATTTGTTCGATAATACAATCAAATTTAACACTAAATTACTTATTGCTGCAAGCAACAAAAATATTTCCGAATACGATCGTAAGATTATTGCATCACGAACTTATCCCTATCTTAGCTTTAATTCAGGTTATGGATATACCTTCAATACCTACCAGTCGGGGAACCTCAGCAGGCAGCAAAATTTAGGCTTAAATTACGGATTTACCATAGGTATGAATATTTTTGACGGGTATAACCGGAAACGTGAACTGAATAATGCCTTGATTGCAATACAAAATGAAAGGCTTTCATACGAACAACTTATGCAGGAAGTAAAAGCTGATCTTTTAACAATTTACAAAGCTTATGAGAATAATCTGCGTTTATTAAACCTTGAATATGAAAATCTTGAAACTGCCAGGGAAAATATGGAAATAGCATTCGAACGATATAGGCTTGGGAACCTTGCAGGCATTGAGCTGCGCGAAGTCCAGCAAAGTTTGCTCGAAGCGGAAGAAAGATTGATTTCATTGCAATACCAGGCAAAACTGGCAGAAATCTCGTTAATGCAAATTTCAGGAAAGATCATGGAGTATTTCTAAAATGACTCTCAGATTTTTTCATTTGAATACCATACTTTGCATTAAATAAATACTTCCTTTTAACTTTCATTTAAGGGTATTTTTTTAAATTTGGTGGTATAAGCCTGGAATTTATATACAATTATTTACTAATACCCGCCAACATGAAAAACTTATTTAAAATCCTGTTAATCATTTTTATGATAATTACTGTTTTAGTTTCATGTGAAACAGATGAAATGTTTGATGAGGTTTTACTCACGGGAAAATGGAAATCCGGTACGCTTTATTACCGGTATTTTTCAGATGGTACCGGATATACCTGGGATGAGGCTGATGATATAAACGAAAATGAAGCTCAGAACTTCACCTGGACACTCGTAAGATCAACATTAACCCATATACATATTCTCGAAATAGGGGGTACGGTACCCAAAATATATACAGTTACTGAACTTACTGAAACTAATTTGAAATATAAAGATGATTTTGGAAAAAGCTATAGCTTTGTTAAAGTAAATTAAGGTCTTTATATTTACCTGATTCATAAAATATTATATGAACAGTCAGCTATTTGTCATACTATTTAATAATAAAATTCTTTTCAGATGGAACTTTAATCCGCTGTATAATGTAAAATGAGATTATAAACTTGCAAGTTCCATGTAAAAATCGTAAAAGACAATAATATTACAAAAGCGTTTTCAGATGCAAACTATTTACTATTGTTCACAAAAAAGAATGAAAAAATTTGGAGCTTCCATCAGAAGGATGTAATTAACAATAATATAACTAAAATATTTTCTGATGCACCCTCCATGTACTATCGTTCACAACAAGAAAATGAAAATATTTGGAGGTTCCATCAGAACGACGTAATTAACAATAACATAATACAATTATTTTCTGATGAACCCCATAATAAAAGTATTTCTTATTACCCTGATATCTCTGATTATTGTTACAATAATTTCTTTGGGTATAATTATGTGGATTGTTTTTACACCCAATAAATTAACTCCTGTTATAAGAAGCCAGGCAGACAATTTTATTCCATATCCAAGTGAATTTGGAGAAGTCGAACTTACGTTTTATAAAACTTTTCCTGATTTCGGCATCAAAATTAAAGAAATAGCTGTTATTAGTAAAATGGATGAAAATGTCAATGATACTTTACTGAAAGTTAATGAACTGATTGCAGAAATAGACTTAAAAGCATTATGGAAAAAGAATGAGTTGATAATACAGAAATTTAGTCTTAATGATGGAATGTTGAATATATTCAGCGATAGCCTTGGCCGGTCAAATTATGATTTATTTTTAAATGGAAAAGATGATATTCCCGAAGATACTGCCACTTCAGAAATGAGTTTCATAAATCTCAAAAAGGTTGAATTTAAGAATATGGATCTTTCCTATACCGATATTGCCACAAAACTAAGTACTACAATTAAAGGGATCGGTGCTGTGATATCTGGCGAATATGATAAGGGGCATTTTAATGGTCTGTTGAATGTAAGTAATGCGATAGTCTCGTTTAATAATGAAAGTGAAAACTATTTGGATGCATCAGAAATCCGGCTTAAAATCCCTTTAGATGTAAATATTCCTGCCCAGCTTATTAAACTCAAAGATGCTTTCGTTTCAGTTGACGGATCAGGTTTTACAGTAAATGGGTCACTCGAAAACGATAGTGCCAAAAACCGGATTATTACAGATATTCACTTTGCTACCGAGACCTGGCAGCTAAAAGATATTATGAAACTAATTCCACCGGAATTTTTAAAGGAATATCCATCTTTCGATGTAAGCGGGGCAATGTTATCTGAAGGGACTTTTCACGGTATAATTAGTGATACCCTGATGCCGTTAATTAATATTAAGCTTGCAATAAGTGACTTAAGGCTTGAATATGATGCATTACCTTTTCCACTAAGGGAAGTGAATGGAATTGTTCATTTATATGCTGACTTAAATAATAAATCTGAATCAAATATATTAATTGACAGCCTGGAAGCAAAGACTCCTTCTTCTTTCTTCAGGACCGCCGGAAATATCAAAAACCTTTTCTCCGATATTTTTCTTGATTTAGTTACTGAAGCAGATATTGCAACAGAAGAATTCAGGCCATTTATTCCTGAAGATATGAATCTTAATATTAATGGCCGTATAAAAGGAAAGGTTTTAACAAAATTTACATTGTCCCAGGCAAATGATCTTGCATTGGAAAAGATGAAGATGTCCGGCTCGGCTTTATTATCAGATTTTGAGCTCCGGAACGATAGTATTTCACTTTCGACTTCCAAATCAGAAATTGACTTTTCTTTTCCTAATCCATATCGTTTTGGCAAAAACACATCTTTTGCATGTATCGGGATAAACTCTGATGACCTCACTGCTTCAAAAGCAGGCGATTTTCTGATGTTTATGAAGAATTCAAATCTTTATGTCGAAATTTCTGATATAAGAGATACAGGCATTATTTCTGATATCTGCTGTACATTTAGCATAGATTCTGTCTTTGCTGCCATGGATACTATAAATGTTAACATAAATAAGCCAATGGGTTATTTCAATATTTCTCCGGTTAACAGCCGGCCTCTGGAGCCGGAAATTAAGCTGGGATATAACAGTTATAAACTGGAAGCCGGAATTGGAGAGAACCGGGCTTTTGTTGATAATATAACCTTTCATGCAAATATTAGCAACGATCAGTCACAAAAAGACATTTTTCTTAAATGGCCTGCAAGCGGACAGCTTGATCTGGATAAAGGAGAAATATATATCTCTTCTTTAATTGATACAGTTAAAATTCCGAAATTAAATATGGAATTTGAACCTGAAAACTTTAATATTCATAAGAGCTGCTTTAGCGTGGGAAAATCAGACTTTGATCTTAGCGGTTCATTGAATAATATATTGTCCTATTTTAGAGGTGATTCCATACTCAGGGGAGATTTTAGTTTTATTTCAAATAACATTGATCTGGTTAAGATTATGGCCCTTACAAGCGGCATTGGCCCCGAAGAGGAATTGATAAATGAAACAGAAGCTGATCCAACTAACAATTCAGGTTCTGTTTCAGGACCTTATATTGTACCAAATGGGATTGATGTTTCGCTTAAGACCAAAATCAAGAATGCCAGTCTGGGTAATGATACGATTATTAATATTTTGGGAGATGTACGGGTAAATGACGGAATTTTACTTTTAGACGGATTAAAGTTTACTACTCCTGCTGCTGATATGCAGCTAACAGCAATGTACCGTACGCCCCGTAAAAATCATTTATATCTTGGGATTGATTATCATATGTTCGACGTGGAAATTAGCAGGCTGTTAAATATGATACCTGATATTGATACTCTTATGCCAATGCTCAGATCTTTTGAAGGCTCGGGTGAGTTTCATTTAGCTGCAGAAACTTATCTTGATTCATTGTATAATGTTAAGAAATCAACTCTTAGGGGAGCATCTTCAATAAAGGGTACAGATCTGGTCCTGATGGATGGAGAAACTTTTAGCGAAATAGCCAAATCATTAAGGTTCAGTAAAAAGGCAAAAAATCGTGTGGATTCATTATCTGCTGAATTTACTGTGTTCCGTGAAGAAATAGATGTATTCCCTTTTCTGATCGTAATGGACAGATATAAAGCTGTTGTGGCTGGCCGGCATAATTTTGATATGAGTTTTGATTATCATGTTTCACTGGTAGATTCTCCCCTGCCTGTCAGACTGGGTATTGATATAAGCGGAAACGAAGATAAATTAAAATACAGGCTGGTAAGTCCTAAATATCCCGAATTTTACCGGCCGGTATCAAGAAGGGCTGTTGATAATCAACAGCTGGAATTACGAAAGATTATCAGGGAAGCATTATTGTCAAATGTGAAAAAATAAGGATATTTAAAAGAACAGATTTCTGCTAACATTAGTTTTAAAAAACAGCAGATTCATACAAATTTTTCTTTAATTGTTGCTTTTCTAAAACTGTGCATATAGGTATTTATAAGGGAAAGTGAAAATCCTAAATTCAAGTTTTTCTTTTTTTAATGACTTTTTTGAATTAAATTTATATGTTCATTTACTTTTTAATGTTATGAAAAGTTACCTAAAGTATATAGTGCTTTTCATCTTTCTTTTCAGCGGGATAAGCTGCCAGGGTCAGGTAGCGCAGGTAAACAAGATTCGTCATCCGGTGGTGGCCGGCTCATTTTATCCCTCTAATGTTCCGGCTTTAAAATCCCAACTCGGTCAGTTTTTTAATAATGCTGAGGATAAATCAGTAAATAAAAATATTGCGGCAGTAATTGTCCCGCATGCCGGTTACGTTTTTTCAGGACAGGTAGCAGCTTCTGCTTACGTTAAAATTGATCCGGAGAAATCGTTTTCCAGGATATTTATTATTGGGACTAGCCATCATATATTAATAAACGGAGCTTCAATTTACAATCAGGGTGATTATGAAACTCCGCTTGGGAAGGTTCCGGTTGATACTAAGCTGGCTAATTATTTAATTGAACAAAGCAAGCTGATATCCTATGTACCCGGTGCTCATGATAAAGAACACAGCATTGAGGTCCAGCTTCCCTTTCTACAGTATTGGTTAAAAAAGCCCTTTAAGATTGTACCAATAATTATTGGATCTCAATCACCTGAAACTTGTAAAAAGCTGGCAGAAATTTTAAGGCCTTATTTCACGCCTGATAACCTCTTTGTAATAAGCAGTGATTTTTCGCATTATCCTTCCTATGAAAATGCTGTTGAAACTGATCATATAACAGCTACTGCAGTTAATGCAAATTCACCGGAAAAATTTCTGGAAACCTTAAAGACTAATGAAAGACTAAATATTCCGGGATTGGCAACAAGTTGCTGTTCATGGACTTCAGTATTAACTCTGCTAAATATAAGTTCAAAGGAAAAAAATATTAAAGTCAGCCATGTAAAATATATGAATTCCGGAGATTCATCTTATGGTGATAAAAACAGAGTGGTGGGATATCATTCTTTTATTTTTACCAGGGAAAATCAAAAAAATGTTTCAAACGATTTTATTCTTTCTCCGGAAGATAAACGAATGCTGCTTAAAATCGCACGTGAATCTATTGAAACTTCTTTTATAAGTGATCAATTATCCAAAATTGATGAAAAAGAATTAAGTGAAAATCTAAAAATGAATTGTGGAGCTTTTGTAACGCTTAATAAAAACGGGCAATTGAGAGGATGTATAGGTAATTTTTCATCCACTGAACCATTATATAAAGTTGTACAGAAAATGGCTGTTGCTGCTGCTTTCCATGATTTTCGGTTTATACCTGTAATAAAGGAAGAGTTGAATAATATCGATATCGAAATATCTGTCCTGACCCCGATGAAAAGAATTTATTCTATTGATGAATTTGAACTTGGGGAACAAGGAATTTATATGGTAAAAGGAAAACAAAGTGGTACTTTTTTGCCACAGGTAGCTTTATCAACACGTTGGACAAAAGAGGAATTCTTTGGTCATTGTGCCCGTGATAAAGCCGGGATAGGATGGGATGGCTGGAAAGATGCTGAATTATATACGTATGAAGCCCTGGTTTTTGATGAAAAGGAACTTTTATATAATCAAAAATGACTTTTGCCTATCCATTATTTCCACTTACCATTTTAACTTTCCTGGCATTTTTTACTACATGGATTTTTTCTAAATGGAATATTATACCGCTAAAATGGCACCGGAAATTCTGGAATTATATATTATTAATTGCTTTTCTTATTTCCGGATTATCCGGCATCTTGAGTATAGTAAAAATTAATTATAAACTTGAAATTCCTTTTTATGATACTTTTTTGCAGTGGCATGTGTCATTAGGCATTATTCTCGTCTTTACAGCATTTTTTCATCTTTCCTGGCATTTAAAATATTTCTTTACTTTCCGGAAAACAATAGAAAAAAGAGAAATTGATTATCACGAGGCAGGAGTATCTGATCCCGAAAAATATAGAGCCTTGCTTTTTCTTCTCGGCATGATTACAATTATTTGCCAGGTGGTGTTTATACGTGAATTTATTAGCGTTTTGGCAGGGAATGAGCTTATTGTGGGAATTGTCATGGCTGCCTGGATGCTCCTTACGGGATGGGGTGCTATTTACGGACGAAAGGGGAAATTTGCCGGTTTTTCTCTAAGACGGGGAATTTATATGCTGGCAGGACTCGCTTTGTTCCCTTTAGTTATAATAACACTTCTTTACCTTTTGAAAAATCTTGTGTTCCCCCCCGGAACAATGGTTAGCTTCAGCAGCTCAGTTTTAGCTGCATTTATTTTATTATTCCCGGTTTGCTTTTTATCAGGTTATTTATTTACAGTTTTTTCAACATTTTACTCTGAAGCGAAAAGATCCAATTTGATTGGAAAGTCTTACTCAATTGAATCAATTGGGAGCTTAGCCGGAGGAGCTCTTTTTAGTATTATCCTTGGTCGTTTTTTTAACTCATTTCAGGTGTTTGGAATATCTGCCGCCGTTGTTTTTATAAGTGGTGCCTGGATACTAAAAAAAGAGGATCGTAAGCCGGAATGGAAACTAATAATAACAGGATTGCTTTTACCCGCTTTAATTTTTGTTTTTAATCCTGATAATTATATTAAAAAAATACTATATCCTAATCAGGAACTAATTTTAGCACGAAGCACACGTTACGGGAATCTGGTTGTTACGGAACAGGCTGGTCAAATCAACATGTTTGAAAATAATAATCTTCTATTTCATACTCAAAATATAATTTTAAGCGAGGAAGCTGTCCATTTTGGGATGATTCAGCATAGAAATCCTAAACATATACTTTTAATTTCAGGAGATTTTGTGAGTATGGTTAATGAAATTCTTAAATATGATGTTGATAAGATAACTTTTCTCGAATCCAATCCTGAAATACTTCCTTTGATAAAAAAATTTTATGGATCTTTGTCCGAACCCGGGAAAGTTGAGGTTATAAAAAAAGATATACGAAGGTTCATAAGCTCAACAAAACAAAAATATGATGTTATATTAATTAATTTGCCGCCTCCTTCCTCCCTGAGGGTAAACCGTTATTACACTAAGGAGTTTTTCAGTATTTTAAAAAATCATTGTGATGATGAAACTGTAATATGTACCAGTCTTCCTTCAACTGCAAATTATGCTGAAGAGAAAATACTTGAGGTTAATTCATCACTCTGGAAAACCATTGGTTTATTTTTTAGCAATTGCTTATTATTGACCGGAGAAAATAATTATTTCATTGCTTCTGACACTCCGTTGAATTCTGAAATTACAAAACTGATTTCAGATAAAAATATTTCCAGTGAGTATGTCAATCAGTATTATCTTGATGACTTTCTGTTATCAATGAGAAGCGATACCCTGATAAGCCAGTTTAATGATTCAGTTCCGGTCAATCGTGATTTTTATCCTTTTATATTTGTTGGTCAAATTAGCCACTGGCTAAGTTATTTTGGTACCAGTTATAGTTTAATGATTATTATTCCGGGCTTGCTTTTTTTTCTATTTTTTTTCAGGACCGGAAAGATAACTGCAGGGCTTTTTACAGGCGGATTTACTGCTGCATCACTCGAAGTAGTATTATTACTCGCTTATCAGGTTTATTTCGGAACAATTTATCTGGTTACAGCTTTATTCTTTGCTATTTTTATGGGTGGTTTGGCTTTTGGAAGTTCATTAAAATTTGATGATAAAGATAAGTTCAAAGTACTTAAAAATTATTATTCCCTGCAATTTACTCTGGCTATTTTTGCGGCCTCTCTTCCCTTTTTAATTCAATTTAAAGGGACTATAAGTGCCTGGCTTATATTTATGCAATTTCTGTTTTTTACTTTAATTTTTATGCTATCCACAGCTATAGGTTTTGAGTTTTTATTAGCATCAAAATTGCAAGAGAAAAGTTATAGTGAAATATCCGGGATTAATTATAGTACTGACCTGATAGGTTCGGCATTTGGAGCTTTTCTTACAGCCATTGTTCTTTTACCTTTCCTGGGATTGGTTAAGACCTGTTTAATAGTGGCTGTATTAAATATAATAAGCGGACTGCTCGCTTTTTCTTTAAGGAAAGCAGTTAGTTTTTAATTATGATTATAGAGTTATGACTATATCGTATCATTTGCAATCTGCGATTAAGCGGAGATAACTTTTTGGATGACAGTAAAATAAACAAATTATTTAGGGATGGAAAAAAGACAATTTTTAAAGACAGCATTTTTAAGTACAGGGGCATTGTGTTTTTACAAAGCTGCCTCAGCATCCTTTTTTGAATCAGTAAATCAAATGCCAGGACGGAAATGGACAAAGGAAGCCATGTTTTACATTGAAACACCGAAAGGAATGCATTGCCAGATATGCCCGAATGAATGTGATATAAAAGAAGGGGAATCCGGAGATTGCCGGAACAGGGTCAATAAAAACGGAAAACTCTGGTCAACAGCTTATGGTAATCCATGTGCTATCCATGTTGATCCTATTGAAAAAAAACCTTTAAATCACTTTTTGCCCGGCACTACATCTTTTTCAATAGCAACAGCCGGTTGTAATCTTGCCTGTTTGAATTGTCAGAATTGGACAATTTCACAAAAAAGCCCGGATGAAACAAGAAATTATGATCTTCCCCCGGATAAAGTAGTTGAAAATTGTAAAAAGAATAATTGTGCTTCTATAGCTTATACTTATTCCGAGCCAGTTACTTTTTACGAATATACCTATGATACTTCAATACTTGCACGTGAGGCAGGAATAAAAAATATAATGATTTCTGCCGGTTATATTAACCGTGAACCTCTGCTTAAACTTTGTAAGGTTATTGATGCGGTTAATATAGATTTAAAATCCTTCAGTAATGATATTTATTTGCGGCTTAACGGCGGAAAACTGCAACCTGTCCTGGATACACTACTGACAATTAAAGAAGAAGGTATTTGGCTTGAAATTACAAATCTTATAGTTCCTTCATGGACTGATGATTTGGATATGATCAAAAGAATGTGTTCATGGCTTGTTAAAAATGGATTTTCACAAACCCCGATACACTTTAGCCGCTTCACACCACAATATAAACTCTCACAATTACCCCCTACTCCGGTAAATGTATTGCTAAGTGCACGTGCAATTGCCCAAAAGGAAGGAATGAAATATGTTTATATTGGAAATATTCCTGGCCCGGATTATCAGAATACGTTTTGTTCCAAATGCAATACTCTATTGATAGAGCGTAGAGGATATTTAATTAGGACTTGGTGAATAAGTTATAAACATTTGAATGTTAATATTATACAT
>CAZLXM010000021.1:0-44187 GCA_964563105.1 uncultured Bacteroidaceae bacterium | reverse complement strand
TTCACATTCCATTATAGTATCCCTGTTTACTGATGCTGCGAATGCCTTTTCTTTCATGCGTTTTTTTACTGATTTGTACTTTACAGATGCAAGTTTTTTATCTGGATATACCAGAGCGGTCGCATAGATCAGGCCAGTAATAGTTTCACCAGCGGCCAGTGCATGCTGAAATACGGTATTTCTGGTTTTTCCTGTTGCAGTTTCATTATGCATACTTATAGTTTCAATGATCTCTTCATTGATTCCAATATTTCTTAATATTTCTGCTGATTTGAGACCATGAATATGCATGTCAGCATTAGTAATTTCAACATCAATATCATGCAGGAGCCCGGCCAATCCCCATTCATCCTCATCAAAACCCAGTCGTCTGGCAAGTGCACGCATAACAACTTCAGAGCTTAGAGAGTGAATTAGCATTTTTTCATTTTTAACATATTTCTCAAGCTCTGTCCATGCCGTTTGTCGGTCAGGATTCATAACAGAGTAATATTTAAAGAAAAACTATTTTTATGGGATTATTGATAATGTCATACTATAGGTTCCCAACCGCTTTCATATTCTCTTTTACACATCTTTAGTGCCTCAGGGTCATTAATGATTTTTCCGTTCAGGGGATTACACTGAACTGTTCTGCCTAATCTGTGTGCAATATTTCCTATATGTAACATCGATACAGTTTTATTGACATCTGCATAGTCTGAATTAGGGATTTTGCCAGTTTTAATTGCTTCTGCAAAGTCCATGATATGTATGACATCGCGATCTAAAGCCGGCCCTGACAAGGTAACGTTACCAGCAGCATCGCTGTCGGAAACCTTTTTTACTTCCTTGTTATCTTTATCATAAACAAAATAAGCATTATTACCTATGAGTAATGTGCCCTGTTCACTATGAAATGAAACAGCTGCTCCAAGTCCTTCAATAGGTCTGGTATTGCAGCTTTTTCCTTCCCATAAGATAGTTTTGTTTTCGGGAAAGTCAAAAACTGTAATCTGTGTATCAGGAGTTTCCCAGTCATCGCGGTAAGCATAACGGCCACCATGGGAACTGACTTTTATTGGATGGTTGACTCCAAGTCCCAATCTTGCAAGATCAATAAAGTGAGTACCATTATTAAGGAGTTCGCCTGTTCCCCAATGCCAAAACCAATGCCAGTTATAATGGATAATATTATCTTTGAAGGGGCGCCTTGGAGCAGCACCCTGCCACAGGTCAAAGTCCAGCCCTGCCGGTACTGCCGTGCTCCTGCCGAAGCCAATAGGCCCTCTGTTAGCGCCATACCAGGTCCTTGCAAAATGAGGATTGCCAATTACTCCTGATTTTAAGTCCTTTAAAGCTTCTTTTACATAGATCCATGATCTTCTTTGGGCACCTGTCTGTACAACTTTTCCATATTTTTCTGCTGCTTTAATAACAAGTTCTCCTTCATAAGGATTATGGCTTCCGGGTTTTTCAACATAAACATGTTTGCCGGCCTGTAATGCCATAATTGCAGCAATAGCATGCCAATGATCGGGCATTGCAATTACAACTGCATCCACTGACTTATTATTTAAAATAGTCCTGAAATCTTTGACTCCTGTAACTTTTTTTTCTTGTCCGGCTTTTTTGACGGCATCTATTCCTTTTGCAATTGCATTATCATCGGGATCGCAAATAAATGATACATCAAATACTGTGGATTTCACAAACCCTTTTGCCAGGGCAGATCCTCTGGAATTAGTTCCTATGACGGCAACATTAATTTTTTCATTAGCAGATATACCGCCAAAAGCTGGTGCATTGTAAGCTGACATCAGGCCTAAGCCAACAGCGCCTGTCCCGGCTTTTTTGACAAATTCTCTTCGATTAAATTGCGTATTCATAATTATATTTTTTAGTATTAGTTAAGATATCAAAATTTAAGAATATCTGAATAGTTAATTTTCTTTTAACTATTATAAATTTATTATTTTTTTGATTTACTAAAATTTTAATGATAAACAGGTTTAATTTGTTAAAGATATTTATTTTCCATTAAAAAATAATATTTTACAGATTAGTTTTGCTTATATATTTTTAACGGATTAATAATAAACAGGCTTTTCTAAATTAATTAAATATTTTTCCCCATAATCTGAAAAGGAAAACTGAACTTATTATGGCTATAATCAGAGTAATCCCAAAATATAACATATTCCCATAAATCAGGTGCCCTGTTGAAAATAATATTCCAAATATTGAAACACAGCCTAAACTCATACATAAAAGGCCGATTGGAACATTCCAGTCTTTTTTGAGTTCATCGGCACTTATTGACGTTTTTTCTGAAATATATTTCCAACCAGGACCTCCAGGCCTGATTTTTTCATAGAATTTGATAAGTACGATTTCATCGCCAGGTTTTGTTAAGAATGTTACTGTCAGCCAGACTAAAGTATTCAGGACGACAATTATTACAAATTTGATAGCATCCCAAAACGCGAGATCCATTGTTATATTAAATAGTTTGACAGTGTTTTGATCTAAACGGATCATTAGGCTTTGTTCAATTACAATAACAATCACTGAGAAGAAAACAGCACCTGCCATTGCAGATAATTCCGACCATGCATTTATTCTCCACCAGAACCATCGAAGTATATATATTAATCCTGTCCCGGCCCCGATAATAATCATATAATGAAAGGCCTGCAATGCATTTTCAAGATATAAGGCCATAATGATGGAGAAAGAAAGTAAAAATATTGTGAAAATCCTGCCGGCTAATACTTTTTTAGCTTCGGAAGCTTTAGGATTAATAAATCTGGCATAAAAATCATTTACGAGATAAGATGCCCCCCAATTAATTTGGGTAGAAACAGTTGACATATAGGCTGCAACAAGGGAAGCCAATACCATTCCAAGAATACCATTTGGCAGAAATTCCCTTAACATTGCAGGATATGCAATATCGTTCTGAATATATTTTGAGGGTACATCTTTAAAATTTTCAATCATGGAGTTCAAATCCGGAAAAATTATCATAGAACCTAAACCAACAATGATCCATGGCCATGGCCTGACCGCATAATGCATAAGATTAAAAAAGAGTGTAGCCCCAACAGCATGTTTTTCTGATTTTGCCGATAACATCCTTTGTGCTATAAACCCGCCTCCGCCTGGTTCTGAACCGGGATACCATGCTGCCCACCATTGTATTGTAATAGGTATGATAAATATGGTAATAAGCATTAAAGGATCAGAAAAATCTGGTATCAAACTAATTTTGTTTTGTAAAATTTCATGATTGATTAAGTTTGACATCCCGCCTATTCGTGGTGATTTTACTATTAGATAAGCAGGGAATATAGCACCTGCCATTGCAAATATAAAAAGATAGAAATCTGTCCATATAATTGATTTTAATCCCCCTAAAGTGCTATATAAAAGAATAATTACGGATATTATTATTAGTGCAGTAAGGGGATTAATGCCTGTCATGATTGAGGTTACTTTGATAAAAGCAAGTGAAGAACCTCCCAGAATAAGGATATTAAAAAAGAAACCCAGATAAATAGCACGAAATCCTCTTAATATAGCGGCTATTTTTCCGCTATAACGTATTTCATAAAATTCAAGATCGGTAAGGATTTGTGACCGGCTCCAAAGTTTGGCATAAACAAAAACAGTGAGCATACCTGAAAGCAGAAATGCAAGCCACAGCCAGTTTTTTGCTACTCCTCCGGTGCGTACCATGTCTGTTATAAGATTTGGTGTTGCAATTGAAAAAGTGGTAGCCACCATGGAAAAACCCAAAAGCCACCAGGACATATTACGTCCTGAAAGAAAAAAGCTTGCAGCATCTTTTCCGCCGCTTTTACTGGTTATTAAGCCAATTATGGTTAAAATAGCTAAAAAGATAAAAATAATTAACCAGTCAATTCTAATAAGAGCCATATTAAACTTTTTCTTTTGAAATTACACTTCTTTGCTTTTGAGATTTTTATACATCTATTTACTCACTGCTTTAAGATCTGATGTGCCTGAGAGATAATACCGGCACAATCACTGGTAAGTGCGATCCAATTTATTCCGCGCTTTTCCCAGGCTTCCAGGGGGCCGCCTGCAGTACCCAAAATAATCCCTTCGGCGTGGACTTTAGCACATACCTCGTCCAGCAAATTATTAACTTCCGGGTCATCAAGCTGATTTAATTTACCAAGGGAACCTGAAAAATCAACAGGCCCAATGCATATACTGTCAATACCGGGAACTTTTAATATTTCGTCCAGATTTTTTACTGCTTCAATATGTTCTATTTGAATAATTACCATTGGTTCCGATTCAGATAATTTAAGATAATCAGAAAATGGCATTTGACCGTATCTGTTAGCACGCCTGACACCACATCCTCTTATACCTTTAAGAGGATAACGGCAGGCCTGTACAGCAGCTTTAGCTTCTTCAACGGAATTGACAAATGGAATAATTATTCCTGCCGGGGCCAGATCGAGTACTGGTTTGATTATTTCAGCCCTGTTCCAGGGTACCCTGACTAATGCTGCACATGAACTTCCTCTTAATGCAATGATGTGTTGCATAGTTGTTTCAATCGTTAAAGGGGCATGTTCCATATCAATCCATGTAAAATCATATCCGACTTCCCCTGCCAGTTCACTTACCGTCAGATCATTCAGGGTTATTACAATGCCTTTGCATGTTTTTCCTGATTTTATCTTTTTTATGAATTTGTCGTAATTACTAATACTCATAACTTTGTTTTTTAATTATTGTAGAGAGTTTACAATATTATAAGGCTTTTTTCCATGTATGACCCTGATTACATTTTCAATGACTTCCTGGTGAAGGCTTTTTATTGAATCTTCTGTATACCATGCTGCATGAGGTGTTAGGATCACATTACCCAAAGGAAGTATTTCGTTTTCCGGATCCAGTGGCTCATTTTCAAATACATCAAGACCTGCACCTGCTATTCTGCCAGACTTTAATGCTTCAATCAGATCAGCCTGATTGATGAGCCCTCCTCTGCTGGTATTAATAATAGCAGCTGTCTTTTTCATTTCAGCAAACACGTTTTTATTGAATAAATGTCTGGTTTCGTCCGTAAGCGGGGCATGAATGCTGATATGATCTGATCTTCGGATTAAATCTGTAAAAGATACTTTTGTTGCACCGGATTCTTCAATTGTTTTTTCACTAAGATAAGGGTCATGAACTATTATTTTCATTTCAAATGCAAGGGCCATTTTACATACATATTTTCCAATATTTCCAAATCCAACCAGCCCCAGAGTTTTATTTCTCAAACTATGAACGGGTACAACAGAGCTCAGGCCCCAGATATTTTTTCTTAAATTTTTATCTAATAATAATATTTTACGGCTAAGCGATAACAATAGAGCAAATGCATGTTCAGCAACAGTGAAGGTTCCATAATGAGGGGCATTACAAACATATATCCCTTTTTCTGTTGCAGCATCCAGGTCCACATTATCCATTCCGACACCGTATCTTATTATCATTCTGCAATTAGAAAGATGAGAAATAACTCTTCTGTTTAATACAGAAACAGTAAAAATTATTATTTCTGCATCTTTTACCGTTTCAATAAGTTCTTCTTCATTTTTACACCGGCAGAAACGGAGTTCAACATTTTCAGATGAAAGAGCTTGTTTCTCAAGTTCATAACCTTCCTCCCTGTGATCAATGATTGCAATTTTCATTTTATCAATAGTATTTTCTTTTGGCCTGTGCAACCTGAATAATAGCTTCTTTGTGCCTTTCAAGACAGGGTTTAAGAGTCGGGCGCCAGGGAGCTGTAAGATATCCCAGAAGTCGTGAAGGATCAATCACATTTTTACAATATTCAACGGTTTGTTCAAAGTTGGTATTATTACTGTGATTACTTCCTGTTGGTATTTGGTCATAGCCAAATTTATCCAGATCATTATATAATTTTACATACATTTTTCTTTCTTCAGGGAGAGCATTCAGGTCAAAAACAGATCCATAATACCAGTTACTCTGGACTACTGATTTGGGCATTTTTTTGAAAAATGTATCTGTATTTCTCCAGGCATAATCTGACCAGATCCAGGGCCGGACATTATTTCTTTCAACTTCTCCGATGAAGAAATAAAAATCAGCCCACCACAAATCATGTTGACGCATTACAGCATAGTTAAGTTTGCGTTGATGTTGAGGAGTTTCTTCATCCATGCCAAGATGGAAAAATCTTGGATAATCAAATAAATAACATACTTCATTGATAAGATCACGGCATACAGAATAATATTCATCAGTAGAAACCATTCTGGCATATTTTCCGAGCCAGAGGTCATGGGTAGTGGAAAAATTCATTTTTGGAACAGGTTCGAGTCCTAATTGACGACATTTAGCCAGTTCTGATTTTACTTTTTTATGGGTCCATGCATTTTCAACTGAAATTTCAGGATGACTTTCATACAGAATTCCATCTCCGACATTTATAAGTACCATATTCATCCCTGCGGCTGACATTTCTTTTAATAAAATATTCCAAATTTCATCTTCGAAAGTCAGAAAGGACCTGTATTGCCGTGCCCACTGCCATGTTTCCTGACAATCGGAAGATTTAAAATCAGGATCTTTATATTCAGGCGGGGTGTTATCACTCCTGTTGTAATGTAAACTGAGCATATTTGCCCAAATAATATTTTGATTCGTTTTATTTCCCGAATAAAGAAAAGAAGGCATATTTCCGGCGGTAATGCCGGCAATCGCCATTTGTTTGATAAAATTTCTTCGGTTTGTCATATTAGTATTCTTTTAAAATTTATTAGATAGCAGGAGAGTGTTTTAATACAGATTATTGATTGAATTATTTGAACTTTATATTTAATCTTTTTTGAGATTCTTTTTATATTCCAGGTATGTTTTTTTCCCGAACCATGGTGCTCCGACTTTATCAAAGAAACTTACTTTTTTTAATTCATATTGTTCTGTCGGTTTTTCAAAATGGGAGATAATAATTCCCAGAATAATTATACAAGGGCTTATTTTAACATAATATAACAGCATCCAATCATTAATATCCAGGTTTGGTGAATAATGCGCCCGGAAAAATGTTGCAAAGCCTGTAACTATCGCTGTTATTGTTGTGATCCAGATAGCTTTTTCCCCTGTTTTCCACCATAAAAATCCACCAAGGGCAGGAAAGAATAAAGATGCCATAAAAATATTCGCCACAAAGAGAGTATTAATTACCTGATCAACAATAGTAAGTGATATAATAATGGTGATAAGGGCTATAACTATAGTGACAATTCGGGAAAAGTTAAGTAGTTTTTTCTCCGGAACATTTGGATTAATAATTCGTTTAAAGACATCATTTGAGGCAATTGACACTATATTGTTCCATATTGTGGCCATGGTAGTTTGGCCAATTGCCAGGATTACAGCAAGAGAGAGCCCTTTTAAGCCTACTGGCAGCCAATGATTTATTGCGACTGCCAATGATGTTTGCGGATCGTCGAGATTAGGGAACCCTACTTTTACGAAGCTTGATGTTTGTATTGCAAAACCATATAATACAACAATTAATATTGTTCCAATCATCATACTTCCATAAGCAATTTTTTCATTTTTGGCAGCAGCTATGAGTTGGGCATACCATGGGGCCTGCATATATATTAGAAATAATAATATATAGGTAGCGAAAATAAAACTGAAAGGCATAATAGCATCATTCCACATACCTTTTGGACTAAGGGACAGATATTTTTCAGGAAATGCCTGTGCTGCCCCGCCTAGTTCAATTGCATTTGAGCGGGCGAAATACCACATTAATGGCAGAGCTATTAATGTAATAATAAAAGAAAAAGTGTTGGTATAAGCTACGGCCGTAAGCCCTCCAACAACACTAAAAATAAGTACAGTGCCTGATATGATCAGTACTGTTGTTGAAAGTGAAATACCCAGGCTTGCTGAAAAAATCAGGCCTACAGCCCTTAAATAAGCGGGTGAAAATAAAATGAGTAATAGCAGGATCATAAATGTGGTTAATAGTCGGAAATTCTTATTATACCTGATTTCAAACAATTCAATTATGGAAGCTGCATTTATTCTTTTCCACCTTTTTGAAACCACAAAGGTGTAACATGCAAATCCAATGAATATGGCAAATAAGATCAACAGGGAATAAAATCCGGCCTGGTAACCGAAACTTGAATAACCGACCATTGTTGCAGTATTGAATTCACACATCACAATTGTAGATACAAGTACGAAGAGGCCCAGGCTATGTCCTGCTACAAGGAACCCTTCACTATCTTTTACTTTTCTTGATTTCCATACTCCGTATCCGATTACAATGATCAGGTACGCAATAATAATTGCGAGGTCAAATGTAGTTATGCTCATAGTTTTTTAGTTTTTAAAAAGCTTGAAAATAGTAATTCTTCGTTACAACAGAAAGACTATTAATAAAAATAAATTGCAGTAGGAATGAAAATATAAATCCCGGATGAATTTTTCTTATAAAAAAATTGAATCAAACTACTTTTATCCCGGCTTTTTATTTTTATCTAATAAGAAAATCTTTTATGTTATAATATGATTGTAGCTTTATTACAGGGAAAATATTTAATGTTTTCGTTTTGCGGCACTTAATGCCATCCCGTAATAAAAATATGTTCTTCCGGCATTCACACCAAATGATCTTAGATTTGATGCCAGATAATTATGGAATTCTTTTTCGGCAGCAAGATATACAGGATCAGAATAGTTTGTCGTACTTCCGGCAATTCTTAGTAATTTACTTCCAAGGCGGGTATAAGTGAGTCCTTCTTCAACTATCATAATTCGTAAATATTCTTTTGAAGATTTATCTTTTAAAGCTGATTTTGCTTTATCAATATATTCTTGTAACTCAGATAAAAACTCCTCGGAATAATATTCAGCAAGTATCTGTGGATTTTCTTTTAAACCCGTATATCTGGTTTCTTCACGGAGAAAATTACTGAAGTTCTCTATTTTCTGGTGATATTTGAGCATTGAAGGTGCCCCTGCACCGAATGCTGCAAAATGATAATCATTTATTAATTGATCAATATCGGCGTAAGGGTCCCACATTGCATGTATCAGAACATAATATTCCAGCCCTTGTGTTCCCCAATTCCAAATACCTCCATCAAAATCAAAACCCTCAAATCCTTTTTCAACTGCATATCGTATTGTTTCAGCATGCCAGCGTGCTGAATTACGTACAAATCCAAGTGTGCCATCCCCATCATCCTGCGGCCACATTGAATTAGGCCTTAAATAGAGCTGGCCTGATCTGGTCATCTTACTCCAGCCATCAATGAGTTCTTTATCCATTGATACAAGTTCTACTACAAGATTGGGATGAATTTCATCAATGTTTACAGGAACAGTTTTATAGATCGAATAAGCATAAACTCCCAGCTTTTTATCCGGATATACTTTTGCAACTCTTTTAGCGACCTCATTATAAAATCTGAAATAACGATCAGATAATGAAGGGTATTCTTCAAAAGATTTTCCGGTATATGGATCAATCAGTCTTCGGATCCTTATTTTTGGTGCATTATCGGGATCCCAGCTTTGACATATTTTGCACATACATATTTGATTGGGTCCTCCATCATTTGGGCAAATTGATGCCATATCCTGTTGAGGATTATTTTCAAATTCCTCTATTTTACGTTCAGCTACAAAGTCCCAAAGTTTAGGATTACTAACACATAAACGTTCGCGCTCCGGGTTTTGAATGCGACTTCCATTAGCCTGAAGTGCAAAAAAATCGGGGTGATCTTTACCGTATTTTTCCCAATAATCATTAAATGAGTGTCCAAATTTTAGTGAAATTCGTCCACCTGCTCCCCATTTTTTAAAAGGAGGTTCAGGCAAAGATCTAAAATGATCTTCCACTGCCTTCAGTGAGTCATCTATACTCTCTATTCCTGCTAACTGTAGTATTTTTTGTATAGGTATTATCGATCTTTCGTTTCCCCATGGGATGCTTCTAAGATTTCTGAATTTTACAGGGGATTGATAGCGGTAATTAATTATGTTTAAAGAAATTGTATTTGAATGAGGTATAACTTCCCCCAATTCACCAGGTAATACCCAGTCAATTCCTAAATATTGATTTAAGCAATAATATACCCCATATAAAGTACCGCCATTTTTTCCCGTAATAAATAGATTTTGCTCATTATTAAGTATTACCAGCTCTTCCGGTTGAAAAGTGTTAATATTAATAACTTCTTTTGTTTTATTACAAATGCCGATATAAATTTGATTTTTGTAAAGATTTTGCCCGTTATCAATTTCATTCTCACTTATTATATTCAGCTTAGCCCCGGAACATTTTTCAACATATTTTTGAAGTTCCAGGCTTGCCTGTTTCTCTTCGTCAGAAGGAATCGAAGGAAGTATTAAATTAGAAATGGCTTTACCATTTTTTACCAATAGAATTTTAGTTTTATTCGTACTACAGGTTGTAATAAAAAAAAATATTATTACGAACATAAACAGGATTAATTTTCTTGTACTTGCAAGAAATTTAAATAGTGCTTTTAATGATTTTTTTAAAACAGGCATTTTAAAAGTATTATAGTTTAAAAATTGCAAATTGTTTTGTTAAAATTATTAATTTCTTAATAATTTGTAGGAAAATCAATGAAATATTCGATATCCGGAATAAAGATTAATCTGAAAAAAGTTAAAAGCTTTTATCTGAATAAAATTTGTTGAAAATGATAATCTTTAATGAACTACAATAGAATTTGTCTCAAATTTCAAATCTCTGTCCCTGAATACTAGTGTATCTGTTACAACATATGTAAATTCATCAACTTCGTAAGTGTAGTTTATATATAAATATTGCATTGTAAGGCCAATTATAGATTCGGAGCTGTTAGCCTTATCTATGAATTGTCCGCTTCCCGAAGCTGCATATAAAGAACCGTCATTAGGAGTAATTATGACAGGGCCACCAGGTGTCCCCCACATATTTGCAAATTCAAGGTTCATAGAATATTGTCCTGTACTGCTGATATTTTGACTTAAAAAATTGGTTGTTACTGTAGTTCTGCCGGTAGATTTAAGGAAAACTACATTATCATTTTCAACATGTTTGTTTTTATATATAACAGTATCGATTGGATCGGCACCTAAAAATGTAATACGCCTTCCTCGTTGTAAATAACTTCCATGATATCCGTTAATATATTTTATACCGTATAAAACCCAATCTTTTGGTTCCATTCCAGTTTCCCAGTCAGTGTTAATCCTTCTGTCCGGATTTGAGATACCTGAAGCGGGAAGTCCGGCCAGAATGCTGTCTGCAGTAGTATTTGTAATAATAAGCGGGATAACATATAATCCGGTCAATGAAATTGGGTCATCAAAAAAAGCATCATTAAGTTGTATTCTAACCCGGCCATTAAATGAACCTTTGGGAATAATTATTGCAGAGCCTGGATTTAAAGTATAATAATTAGCAGGTAATGGCAGTATCATTTGGTCATCTAGAGTAAATAAGTTATTTGTAAGGGAATTATCAACTATGAAATCTACTGTCCAACTTTTTTTATTTTTATACATACCTCCAATACTTGCTGCGATATCAAATTGGAATTGTTTATCAAGTGAGTTATCTATTCTGTCCTCTCCCAAAGAAAGCGTTCTAAGAGGAAGTTGTATTGGAAAGTAAACTGTATTATAGTCAAAATCGTCAAATTCTATTTCCTGATTTTTACAAGCTATTAATCCAATTATTAAAATACTATATGTTAAAATTCTTCTCATGATGCCATTGATTAGATAATTATTTTTTACCATCCCTTATTTTGTTTGAGATTATATTTAAGTGTTTCAGTGTATGGAATAGGTCCGTATAACATATAAGCCTGATAAATTCTTTTTTCAATTTCCCTGTAATCATACGAATACAAACCATTTGAAAAAGCAATATAAACACCTTTAACAGGAGTTTCCATTGTAGCTATATCATTCCATCTGCGAATATCCCAGAATCTGAAATCTTCGAAACATAATTCAAGTCGTCTTTCATTATGTATCAATGTTCTCATTTGGTCTTTCGAAATAATATCTGTCAGATATTGATCGGGTTGAGTTATTCCTGCCCTGGCACGTAAATTTTCAATTATTGTTCTTGCTGTAAATCCGTATCCATTTGGGTCTCCATCCGGTCCCCATGCTTCATTGGCAGCTTCAGCAAAGTTAAGATGTATTTCAGTTTCACGAAAGATTGTATATACATGATTAACTGAGACCGGGGCTGCAGGATTAATATTTACATTTTCATACATTAGTTTTTTAAGATAATAACCTGAACGGGTTGAAAATTCCTGAACACGGATTCCATCTGAAGGGGCGCCTTCATATGTATTGATCACAGTGTTTTTTAATTTTGCTCCGTTATAAATAATATAGTCGCTTAATCTTTTATCTCTGTTTGAATATGGATTATCAGGGTCATAATCACTTAATTCGTGGCTAATAGGATAACCATTTTTCATAGGGAATGCATCAACAAGATTTTGTGATGGATTTGTTCTTCCTGAACCATAGAGAGAAGGAGGGAAGTTATTAGTTTCCCAACTTCTTATTGATCTCATTGCATTGCTCCATATAAGTTCTTTATTATCCAGAGTTGAATAAAATGTTATTCCTCCTTCAAATAAGCTTCCGAGTTCAGATAAAAAATCGCCTGAAATTATGGCAGCCTGTTCCCATGTAATACTATTTGATTCGGAGTATGCAGGGCTTGCAGCAAACAAGGCTACTCTTGATTTTAATGCTTTTGCTGCATTTCCATTCATACGGTTATAAAACCTGTTACCCATGGCCGCATCAGTGTTAGGCTCACCGATATTTTCATAAATAGCAGGTAAATTTTCAATTGCAACATCAATATCTGCCAGGATACTGTTAACGCATTCTGTAAAAGTATTGCGGGGCAATTTCCAGTCATCTTCCAGTGTTAAATTTTCATCCATTATTGGAAATCCAAGTAGTTGACCATCATCGATTTTTCCTGAATGTGCCTGTAAAAGCTGGAATTTATACCATGCCCTTAGCCCGTAGGCTTCACCTTTTAATCTTTTTTTGTGGAGGGCATCTCTAATTGCATTATCATGGTCACCGATTAACGGATCAGAGGCGTATCTGGCCTGTTCAAAAATTTCAAGGAATTTATTTATATAATAAATTTCCTGATATGCTTCATTCCATATTCCAACAGGATTGTACTGGGAGGACCATTCCCCGCTGGCCATACGATAATATGATGAACTTAGTGAATTAGTAACCGCATCATCTGTAGCTATGTCAGTATTGAAATTATAATTATTTGGCAATTTTGAATAGGCATGCATTAACAAACCTTCAACATATTGTGGTCTGCTTAATATAATTTCGTCGTCATAAGTATTATCTTTCTGAGGCTCAAAATATTTTTCACAGGAAGTTATGGCAATAAATAGAAAATATGGTATTATATGAATAATTTTTTTCATTTTTTCAAATTTTACTTATTAAAATTTTATGTTAACTCCAAAAGAAAATACTCTCATTTTAGGTGTTGAGCCGATATTCAGGTCTATTTTTTCCCTGTTTTCTGAAAATGTGAATAAGTTGTTGGCTTTTAGGAAAAACCGCATCTCATTTAATCCGGCAAAATTGATTTTAGACCAAGTATAATTAAACTGCACAGTATGTATTGTAAACCAATTATTCCTATAAAGCCAGAATGTAGAATTTCTGAAATTATTAGAACTTGAAATTGTGGATAATCTTGGGTATTTTGCAATATCTGCAGTTTCGGGTGTCCAGCGGTCCCATACAATTGCTGAATATTTTCTTTCCCCATAAACCCAATAATATGCATCTTTATACATTTTATCACTTCCAAATTGTCCGGTTGAAAGGGCAAATATCTCAAAAGCCTTGTATTTTAATTTCATATTAAATCCGACATTAACTCTGGCTCTGGAATTACCTATCATCATTTGATCATTTTCATCAATGACACCGTCATTATTAAGATCCTTATATTTAATATCACCTGGTTTTACTGTACCAAATGATTGAATTGCATGATTATCTATATCAGCCTGGTCTTTAAACAATCCCATTGCTACATAAGCATATATTCCATCACTTGGTCTGCCTTCGGTTCTTCGATATTCATCAACATAAAAAGGTTCATCAATAGAAAGTATTTTTGGAAATGAGTAAACAAAATTACCCTGGAAATTTAATTTCAGATCTCCAAGTGTTGCAGCATGAGTTAATCCCAGCTCAAAACCCTGATATTGTTCGCTGCCATAATTGTCATATGGAAGGACACCAAAAAATCCGGGAAGAGTATATTGTCTTTTAACAATCAGATCATAATTTTTATCATAGAAATATGATGCATCAACACCTAATTTATAATCAAACAGCATAGATTCAAATCCCAAATTGAAATTTAATATTTTTTCCCATTGAAGATTGGGATTCCCCGGGAACATATTTCGTGCATAATTTCTTTGTCCCTGATCTAAATAATAATAGCTGCTACCCTGAGTATAATAATCTCTGGCGACATTATAATCTGTTAAATTTTCATCGGAATTCAAAATACTCCAGTTTGCGATCAATTTTAAATAATTAATTATGGGGTTATTATTAAGAAAACTTTCCTCTGAAATTATCCAGCCCAGTCCAATACCAGGAGAAAATGCGTATTTATTATTAGTTTTTATATATTTTCCCGAGCCTGCATAAACTCCTGATATTTCTGCAACATATTTGTCAGAGTACATGTAGTTTGCCCGAAACCCTAAATGACCATATTTAGCTGTTTGATAAACACCTTCATAATCATTCATATCCAGGAAGCTTAGAGCAATTGCATTTAATTCGTGAATTCCATTAAATTTTCTATGATAGTCAAGTATCCCGTGCACTCCAAGTCCTTTATAATAAGTGCCATCAGTAACAGTTTGATCATGTACTTTAACATCATTCCCAATTTTAGTTAACTTATTAATTGTATTAGTTCCGGAAGCAAAAGATGGAGAATATACAGCGTAAGTATTCAACATTTCTTCCTGGTTAAAGTTATAATTCATAAATGAAAATAATCCTATACCCTTTAAACCTTTAGTAATCCCGCTTAGATCAAATTCCAGGCTTGTATTAATATCCATTAACCATTCAAATGTTTTTTTCGAACCATTAAGAAATAAATCACCATATAAATTTGTTTGATATTCCTGTGTTCCACCTAATATATATTTATTTTCAATTATGTTTGCCGATTCAACTATTTCGGGGAACCTGTCTTCCAGTTCGCTTAAGGGTAAAAGTAAGGGGTATAAATTTGGCCTGTAAGTGGATGTGAGTTTCCAAAAGTCATCTCCCGTATATCGCGGGCCAATATAATTTTTAATAATTGTAGAGCTGTTAAATTTTAGATTTATAATATCTGTTACTTTGTAATCAATAGCGGTTCTTAATACAAACCTGTCATTATTTTCGTTTTTACCTTTTTTAAATAAGCCATTATTATGTCTCCATCCAACATTTACAAAAAATTGTCCTGTTTCATTTCCTCTGACAAGATTAGCATTAAAATTTTGAAAAGTTGACATATCTTTTAGATAGTTGGAATTATAATAGTTTTCATCAGGATAAAGTAAAGGATTATTTCCTGTTCTGGTTTCATTTATTTTTTCCTGTGAATACCTTGGTTCAAGCTCATCATTTAGTGATGCTTCATTATAAAGTTCCATATAATCTGCAGCTGAGAGGTATTCCGGATAGGAAATTGGATTATTAAAACCTGATTCAAGCGTAAAGCTAAGGTCTTTTTTATAAGGAGAGCCTCGTTTCGTATTTATAAGAATTACGCCTTTTTCTGCTCTGGAGCCATATAACATTGCAGTTGACAGATCTTTCAATACTGTTATTTCCTGTATTTCATGAGAGGTAATGTTCCCAATATCCTGGGTTGGAATTCCATTAATAACAAATAACGGATTTCCTGAACCTCTGATATTGTAAGAAGAAAATAGTCCTGATACTCTTCCCCGGATTAAACCGCCAACACCAGATTGTTCATCATAACTGAGGATATCTTCGGGGTTGATGATCCCCACAGATCCTGGTATCTGACGCCTGGTAAGCTTACCAAATGGAACATTAACTGTATTTTTTTTTCCACTATGATACGATGTTTTTATTAATATAACTGCCTTGTCATCTGTGGAAAGATGAAAGAATCTTGATTCAAAACCTTCTGCATTAATATAAACTGATAAATTTGGAATGAAGGGTATTAAAAACTCTCCATTCTCATTAGTAGTAACTTCTGTACTTCTTTCACCGAAAATCACAGTAGCTCCTGAAACAGGGTTGCCGCCTTCATCTTTAACGGTCACTATTTTTTGTTCCTGGGCAGATACGAATATCTGAAACAAAAAGTTAAAACCCAGCATGAAGGCAATAATTTTTACAGTATTACTCATAGTTTTTCTTAGTTATCATGTATAATTAATTTTGTTTTAAATAGTCATATATTTTCAATATGTTAATACATCTTTAATTCTTTTTTCATGTGTTTAGAATTATGGATTAAACTTTTGTTACCAGCCTGGATTTTGTAAAAATTCCGGATATAACTGAACCTGGTCCCGATAAATTGGCAACCAATAATGTTTAGGGTTCTCAAATATTCTGGTAGTGTGAAGTGCTCTATTAAAAAAGGTCCAGTCTTTATCGAAATTTAAAGTATAAAGTTCTTTGTTTTCAGGCAAATGTGCTATATACCATCTGCGTACATCGAACCAGTGATTTGATTCAAAAGCTAATTCAACACTTCTTTCATTTCTTAAAAGCTCCATAAAGTTATTATATCCTTCTGCTTCTGCTGTCACGGGAGGCATTCCGGCCCTGTCCCGGATAATATTAACGGCATCTACAGCGGTAAGGCTAATTCCCGGGGCAGTTCCCAACGGGCCATAGGCTACAGTTACAGCTTCTGCATAATCAAGATAAACTTGTGCAAGGCGTATAATTGGATTTAAATATGAATAGTTTTTGGTTTGGTTATCATAATCGTTAAGTCCCCAGCATAAATATTTTTTAATAAGATAAGGAGATTCAACATCATTTCCCGGGCGTGCAGTGCTTTCCTGACCAATATATCCGTCAAATACAGAATTTACATGATTACCCACTTTATCCCTGTCAACATAGAAGTTTTGATAAAATCTGGGATCCCTGTTTTTCCAACGTTTATTCTCGTCATTGTCATATTCAACTTTATATCGTGTTCCATCTGCCATTTCAAAACGGTCAACAAAGTTTTGTGTTGCTGATGAATGTCTGTATGATCCTCCCAAATATGCCGGTAAAAATGCAGTTCTGGCATTTTTATACGGTGTCTTTCCCATTTGTCTGAAAGTTTTTTGCCAAATAGTTTCAGATGTCCATACAACTGTTTTGTCATTGCTATTATGAAAATTAGTATGATATTTGTTAAACGGGACTAATGAATACACACCATTATCAGCCATTTTTATTACTTCCGCTGCTGTTGCTGCTGCTCTTTTACAATATTCTATATTATAATTAAAATCATTACCAGAAAACCCATTCATTAAAGGGCTGCCTGCAAAAAGTAAAAACTTTGCTTTTAATGCTCTTGCTGCACCTTTTGTAACTCTGCCAGTATTTGATCCTAAACTTTGTTGTCCTATGGAGGTGTCATCCCAATTTACAGGCAGAAGGTCAATAGCTTTATCAAGGTCTTCTATAATTCTTTCGGCAGTTTCCTGATAGGTAAGACGAGGTTCTGTAAGAATATCAGAAGCGTCATAAACTGTATCTATATATGGCATTCCTCCGAAACTTTCAATTATTTGTTCATGAAACCAGACCCTGAAAAAATAAAGCTGTCCTTCAATTAATTTTTTCTTTTCCTCAGTTGTATTTAATAAAGGGAGATTTTTTAGCGCAAGATTGCATCTTCTTATTGATCTCCACCCACCCAGCCAGATACCATCATTTGAGTAAATATCCTCAATTCCGGGTTGAGCTCTGTTTGCATAATAATAGTTTACATTGCTTGGCCCAATTAACTTCCAATATTCTCCTTTATTTCCCGATGTAACATATGATGGATAGCCTGTAACAGCTTCTCCTCCCCAGTACCAGAGATATCCATAGTATTGGTGCATAGGGTCTAGAACTTCTGCATAATTATAATCGATGAATCCCATAAATGATTCAAAAGTGCCAAATATTGATTTATCAGTAACTTCTGCCTCAGGAGTTCTTTCCAAATAATCACTACAGGAGGACAGAATTAAAATGCCAGATAGTAAGCATATTAAACGGTGATTAATTTTTATTTTCATAATTTCTGAATTTAACTGTTAAAATTCAATATGTATACCAAAATTATATCTTCTTAAAAGTGGATAATTTCTTCTATTAGCTTCCGGAGTTATTTTACTTTGCTTATCCAGATCAATTAAAATATCAGATATTAAAAACAGATTATTACCTGTAAAATTTAACCTGATATTAGAAACACCCAGTCGTTTAATCCATGAATATTTCTGACTGGATAAATTATATCTTATTTCTGCTGTTTCACATCTCAAATAATTCCTCGGGTAATCAACATATCCTTGTGAACTTGACGTTCCAAATCGTCCTATATGTTCGGTAGCTTTTCCAATAGTACCTAATTCGGGTGACCACATTGCGTTATCAATGATATAAAATGAGGGTATCCTGGCAAAAAGATGGTCCATATTTTGGCCTGTATCACGCCACATTAATCCTCCTGCCAGATTATATACTCCATAAAAAGATATACTTGCACTAAAATTTTTGTAAGACATTCCTGCTGCCGGTGCATATGTATATTGTGGACGGTATGAATAGCCATGAGGTACTTTATCATAGTCATCAATTTTACCATCAGCATTATAATCAATCCGCATCCAGTCACCTGGCAACAAATCAACATTAGTTACTCCCAAGACGGCATTGTAAACATCATTCCAGGTATTAATTGAGCTGTATTTTCCCTGGTTTAAAATGCTTCTGGGCTGATCAATCGGGAATCCTGCTTCTTTTTGATAAGCAGGTTTTAATTCAGGATCACTTTTATAAATTATTTTATCAGCAGCATAAGCAAATGCGTACTTAATCCAATAAGAGAATCCGCCTGCGGTTCTATTTCTAAATTCTGTTTCAAGTTCCCATCCTTTAACGTCAATTTTGCCCAGATTTGCTGCTACCGGATCAGCACCATAATATTGTGGTAATATCCTGTCGGTTGATGCAACAAAGACATCTCTTCTATATTCTTTAAAATAATCAAAATTTAGAAGTATTTTGTTATTAAAAAATCCTGCTTCAATTCCATAATCTATTTTACGTGCAGTTTCCCAATGGATATCCGGGTTTGCAGTTGTACCCTCATAGCGGAAGGGATAGGGTGTCCCGACATAGTAAGGGCTGCCGAAATACCATATTTGGCTTCCAGTACTTCCTGCCGGGTGAACAATATAATTACCTAAATATAACCAGCGTTCAATTCCGGCATCACTTCCCACTAATCCGTCAGAATAGCGGAATTTTAGATTATTTATTACAGGTCTGAGAGGTTCAAAAAAGGTTTCATTGGAAACTATCCATCCTAATGCAGCGGAAGGGAAGAAGCCGAAACGATATTTTTTTGCAAATTTTTCTGATCCGTTATAAGCCGCATTCGTTTCAAATAAATATCTTTTATCAAATTCATAGGTTACACGTCCAACCCAATCTTCACGATAGCTTGGAAAAACCGAGCCTGTTGTTTTTTCTGCCCTGCTCATTAAAGCCAAGCCACTTACCTGATGTTTATTAAATTGCCTTTGGTATTGAACCCGGAATTCATATAAAAAGGAACGATAAGCTTTATCTAAAGTTGCACTTTCTGATTTATAACTGGTTGGGGCCAATGTCCAGTCGTATCCATCAGTATCAACAGTTACTTCAGATACATTCCAGATAGTATATTCTTCTTCCAATTCCTTCAATGCCTCTGCGCTAAGATTTGGTCTGAATCTGGGGTCATCTACAATTCTCGGGTAAATATATTTAGTTAGTGGTGAACTTAAACTGGCATTTGGGCCTTTAGATCTGGCAGAATTATCGTATGCAAGTTTTCCTTCGATTGATAGACCTTTCAGGAAAAAATCCAAATTTTGCTTCAGAGTAAAATCCGTTAAAAGTCCTGTTCCCTTATATAATTCATAACCGGCATAAGCAAAACTATATACTGAATTTGTATGCGTTTCTGCATTAATATCCAAAGCCCAGGTTCCATCAGGATACATAATTGGATAAACTTCCGGTGAAGATGCATAGACCCCTCGCCATGCTGAATCACCCCCAAGGCCTCTTCTTTGGTTGAAGTAGAATCCGGAAAGCCCAACTCTGAAGTTCGTTGTGGGTGTAATGTCAAAATCCAGGTTACTTCGAAAATTAATTCGCTTGAAATTAAAACTTGGATCAACAGCTTCTTCCATTTTACGAACATTAAGGATATCAGTTTCTTCCAAAAATGATATAGTTGAAAAATATTTAACAAATTTTGTTCCTCCTGTAAGACTTAAGTTATATGTCTGATCGACTGTGTAGTCTTTTAGGTTTTCTTTTCTCCAGTTTATATCCGGAAAATAATAAGGATATTCCTGTGTTTTGTAATATTCTACCCAGTCTTGAGGAACAATATAGTTCCAACTGCTAGGCTGAATAGCTACTTCATTTAATATCGCATAGTTTTTTATTTGTACTGCACGATATGAATCAAGGGGATTGCTTCCTTCTGCCAGTCTGGAAATAGTTTTTATAGTTGTTTTTGAATCGAAAGTTATGTTTGCTTTTCCTTCCCGTCCTCTTCTGGTAAGAATAAGTATAACCCCATTGGCTCCTTTTACACCAAAAACAGCAGTTGCTGAGGCATCTTTCAATATGGATATTTGTTCAATTTCATTTGGATCAACATTTACTATATCTCGTTCTACTCCATCTACTAATACAAGCGGAGTTGCTGTATTCCAGGTGCCTTTTCCGCGAATTAATAATTCAGCATTTTCACCATATTTTTCTGAATAATCTGTTCCCCCCGGCTGACCTGTTGATATCAGACTAATCATACCCGGAGTGGAACCTCTCAAAGATGTAGTAAGATCAGCACCTTGTACTCCTAATCTGATATCGTCACCTTCAACTCTTGAAATAGCTCCGACAACACTTTCTTTTCTTTGTACTCCGTAACCCACTACTACAACCTCTTCAAGTGCTTTTATATCAGATTCAAGTTTAATTACAAATTCCCGTTGGGACCCAACTCTTAAAGAAACGCTTGTGTAGCCGATGAATGAAAATACTAAAACGGAATTATTATCCGGAACACTAAGAGTGAAATTACCTTGTAAATCTGTGATAGTTCCAATAGTGGTACCTTCTACAACTATATTAACTCCGGGAATAGGAGAATCATTTTCATCAGTAACAATTCCGTTAACTAAAATTCTCTGGGTAGTATGCTCATTTATAATTTTAATTTTATCAGAAGTTTCACGGCTGGATGAATATTTTGTTTTGCCATGAATAGCAGAATGTAGTGAAAAAGTATTTTTTCCAAAGACTGATGTCGTACCAACAACTAATAATAATAAGACAACTATTAATAAATGAAAACGATACTTTACTTTAAATTCTTTTAGAGTTCTCATGAAATTAAGGTGTTTGTTAGTTAGAAAAAATGTAATTTCTTTTTTTAAACTATGACAGCGAATTTATATTAAAAAAAAAAAATAAAAAATTTTTAGTGTGTTTTTTATTACTTAATTTGGCAGCGGGTTTGACGATTACTGTCTTTGATCTGTTTTACTGATAAATAACAGTTATTTATTGATTATAAGATTTTCTTTGGGGGCTCATGTGCTTAATATAAAGCTGGAAAACTTTGTTAATATAATTTTAAAATGGTTCTCTATATTTTGATTTACCTGAATTTTAATTAATTGTTGTTCTTAAATTGACTTCTGGCTGAAATTTTTTCCGGCGGGACTGCTCCGGGTTTAAAATATATATGGCCGGTTCCTTTTACTTTTCTGGGTTGAGGACCTTTTCCGGCATGATCTTCTGCAAAATGATCTCTCAACATTGCCATTCTTATATTTTTCTTTTTTAAATAGGAATGAATTTTTACAATATCTCCGACAAAAATGTCAGAATACTCTTTGCCTATACATTTATCGCATACATCAATCGGTATACGCCATTCATCATGGCCAATATGAACGATTTCAGGTTTCATGACTTCGATGTATTCATCCAGTATGTCGAAATATAGATCGTAGCTTGCAGGATTAGAAGGGCAGTAAGTATCAGGCCATTCAGCTTCTTGAATTTCAGCAAATTCGCGATGTCTTGCAAGCAAATAATAACTATGCGACAAAGACTGGATTTCCGGTATTGGCTCAATGTAATGTTTTCTTGCGTAATTTACTATATCTGCAACCTGATCTTTATCATAAAGAATACTATCTGTTGTACCTCCAACCTGTGTTTCACCTTTTGGTCCAAGTCCTCTCGTTCTTCTTGTATTATGCATATCTTCCGAATATTCAATCCAGCCAATATTGACTTCCGGATGCTTATCAAGGCGCATCACAGCATCCATTTGCATGATTACCCTGTTAAACTTAAAATAAGACATGAAATCCCTGATAAATCTTTTATTCATCGTCAGCAAAATTTCCTTTATTTATATTTTGATTTATATATTTATCATTCACAGCACTAGCAGCTCTTGCAAAATAAAAGTAAGTTTTCCCCGGATTAATACTGAAAGATTCGATCTTGGATTGGAGGCATTTAAGCAATTCTTTTTGTGTACTCTGATAGACGGGGTCTGAACTTGTCGTTTTACCTGCTGTTCTAAGAAAGCTGCATGCAAGACGGGTATATTCCAGCCCCTCCTCAACAAGTAGAATCCGTTTATACTCCGGAGCGAAAGGATTGGCTATCAATGATTTGGCATTTTCAATAATTTGCTGTAGTTTGGTAAGTATTTCATCGGTATAATAAGAAATAAAAACTTCCGGATTTTCTCTGAATCCGATGTATTTGTTTTCCTTTCGCATTTTTGAGGTGAGATTTTCCAGTATCTGGTGATACTTTTTCATTTCAGCAGCAGCTTTGCAATATGCGGCCCGACAATATTGATCAATAAGCTTGTCGGTATCTGAAAAAGGATTCCACATGGTCCGAACCAGAACATAATAATCAAGTGCTTCGGTACCCCAGTTCCATGCGCAAGTGCTGCAATCAAATCCCACTACTCCGTGTTCCACACTATATTTTATATTTTCAGCCAGCCAGTGTGCCGAATTTTGAGCGAATCCAAAATAAATATGCCAGATGTTAGGTCGTAAAAAAAGTTGAGAAGTCAGTTTGCCCCACCCATCGATGAGTTCTCGGTCCCATGAAACCAACCCCACTGCCAGCGAGGGGTGCAGCTTTTTGATGTTAACCGGAATTGTTTTATACACTGAATATGCATACGTGCCAAGTTTTTTATCAGGATAGATTTTGGCAACACGTTTAGTAACTTCGTTAAAAAATGTGAAATACCTGTCGGATAAACTGGGGTATTCTTCATAGGATTTGCCTGTTTTAGGGTTGACCAGACTATAGGCATTGTAGATTTTTGGAGCATTATCAGGGTCCAGACTTTGGCATTGCTGGCACATACACATTTTATTTTCCGTACCTCCGTCGTTTGGACATATAGACGCCATCTGTTGCCGGGGATTTTCCCTGAACTCTTCTATTTTTCTCTCAGCAACAAAATCCCAAAGAGCGGGATTGCTTACACATAAGCGTTCACGGTTAGGATGTTGTTTGCGTGTTCCGTCAGGTTGCAACGCAAAAAATTCCGGATGTTCACTACCATATTTTTCCCAATAATCATTAAATGCATGACCAAATTTTACTGATATGCGTTCACCTGCTCCCCATCTTCTAAATAAGGTGGTAATTTCATACGATTTGTAAAATTTTTCTACTTTCTCCAAAATATCATTTGTGTTTTGGATACCAAGATCTTTACACAGTCTTTCAATTCCCATTACAGTATGCTCTGAAACCGGCGTGTTGCGCATTGTCCTTTTCAGCACTGGTGGCTGGTATTTGTAATCTATCTGACTTACTGACAATGATGGAGTAAAAGGTGTAATTTCTCCCAACTCACCAGGCATAAGCCAGTCAACTCCCAGGAATTCCCTCAGCCAATGGTAAACACCATATAAAGTGCCTCCGTCTTTCCCGGTTATAAACAAATTTGCTCTGTTAGTATAGATTATTAATTCTTCCGGCTTAATGTTTTCCGGATCGATACATTCCATGGTTTTATTGCAGTTACCTAAAAAAATTGAGCTCCCGGGAAGGTTCTTTGTTTCCTTTAATTGACTTTCCGTTAGGAGATTCAGTTCAGCTCCGGTACATTTTCTGATATAATACCGGAGGGTTTCACCTGCTTCTTCGATCTCTTTATCGGCATTGTTTGGAAGCACGATGATAGCGCGGGGTTTACCATTTTTTACAATAATGATCTCAGATTTTTGTCCGGTGTATAATATTAGGAGAAATATCAAAATTACGGTAAATCCTGTTATTCTTATAAGATTTCTTTGATTCATATAAAAGGAGTTTGATTATATAATTTCAATTCAAGTTAGTATAAATTCTGATTTATAAATCAATAAAATTTTATAAAAATAAACTGGAATAAAGGATGTATAAAATTATTGATCCAGTCTGAAAATAGTTGTTAGCAATACCTGCATTTATAAACAAAACGACCGGGTTTACCCGGTCGTTTTGTTATTTATTTTATCAATTATTACTAATTGTAATTTTCCGGATTTTCATCCTGCCATTCGTTTACCCCATCTCTTATTCTGTTTCTAAAAGAAAGAGTATCCTGGCAGTGATAGGTTAATTCATCAATCTGGTACTTATAATTCAAGAATAACTTTCTTTCCTGCAGGAGTTTTGCCCCGTTAAAAGAACTTGTCCCATCAGGTTCAAAAGTTATGGATGCACCCGGTGCGCTGCTAATTGTGATAGCAGTTCCATTTAATGTTAGCAATATTTGAGGACTGCTTTCCCTTTTAACACTATAGCCGTTTGTTGCCACTGCATTTGGTGCTATTGTAGAAATCTTCGTTATCAGATGTTCGGGCTGACCTTTGAACGTAGGATAAGAAATGGTTTCTACCGTTGTACCTGAAGCATTTTTAACTGTTGTGACACCTCCATGTGTATAATTACCGAAGAATTTATGTTCATATCTAAGGCCTATAACCGTAGACCTTTTGCTTTCAATGATTGTATCGGCATCAGCACTGGTAATCGAAAACGGTATTGCATAAACCGGATTAAGAGTAGCAGGATGATCTGCCAGGAATAGGGCGGAGTCAACCGTTAGAGTAACGTAACCTGAATGCCAGCCTTTTTTAATTATTATTTTTCCAGGATCACTGAGAGTATAATAATTTGATGGCAATGGCTGCATATCGCTTACATTATTAGCTGGCCCGCTTACCCAGGCCCAGGAATGACCTTTCATTTTTGATAAAATTTCAGGCGTAACAAGGCTGTTGTCTATAACAAAGTTGACAATTCTTTCCTGGTTGTTTTCGAGTAAACCTCCGATCTCAGCTCCAACTTTTATTTTCATTCCTTCACCAACCACTAATGTGCGAACATTTACAGGATTTGGAAAGAAAACCCCGTTAAAATCATAATCCACTACATATTCATCATAGCATGAAACAATTATAACAGAGGATATTAAAAAAGCTATTATTTTTTTCATAATCGCGAATATTATTTTTTAGTTATTAATCCCAGCCTTCCCAGCCTTCGTTTTGAACAAGCTTATCCATTTTCAATATCTCGGAATAAGGTATTGGAAGGTATGCTGATGTATATTTGCGGTTTTCCACCACATTATCCAGATTATATGTGAATGAGTCATCAGCGTTTTTAGTAATGAGGGCCCCTTTAACTGCTTTGTTAAGTTCTGTCAGATCAGTAGTCCAGCGGCGTATATCATAGAATCTTATGCCTTCAAAGCACGTTTCAATACGGCGTTCATTTTTTACAAATGCATCAAAATCATTTTTTGATGTCAGGCTTGAAAGATAGTCATCCGGAGCAGCTGGTGGGGCAGCTGAAATACCATTTTGGCCATCATATGTTTTTCTTGATCTCAGATATTGAATTGCAGTTTTTGCCGACATACCATATTTTGTGTTATCGTCCGGTCCAACAACCTGATTTGCAGCTTCTGCAAATGCCAGAACCATATGTGCCCAGCGAATGAATAACTTTGATTTTGGTTGTCTTGCAACACTGGCATCACTGGCATTCCAGCCCATAAAAACGAATTTTTTAATATGGTAATTTGTTTTACTGTTCTGTGCTATTCTGCCTGCAGCATCTTTGCCTCCTGTCCAGTTTTCAAAAGTATACATTACAGCTCCTGTATTTCCTTTTTTAGCCTGGGAATTATTATAAAATATTGTGCTATAGAATCTCGGATCACGTCCGACATAAGGATTATCCGGATCATATCCGCTAAGCGGATCGTTAATAGGATAGCCGTTTGCCATAGGGAATGCATCAACAAGTTGCTGTGATGCGCCTATTGCACCATTACCCTGAAACCCTCCAGGATAAAATAAGCGCTCCATTCTTTCCATATCAGCGTTTGATGTAGCCCAGCGTGAAGCGAAAACTATGCCCGGAAAATTAGGGTTAAACCAGTTTACCTGTGTCTGGGGGTTGAACCCACCGCTTACATTATCTACAGTAAGTTTAAAATCGATTACTTTTTTAGCATTAACTGCAGCGGAATCCCAGCGTGAAAGGTCATTTCCGGGATTAAAGCGCGGGCTGGCCCAGGTAAGGTAAAGATTAGCTTTGATAGCAATAAGTGTTATCCCGTCTAAACGGCCCCAATATTTTCCTCCAGCATATAAGCGTTCACGGGCATCAGGGACAAGGAAATCACGGTGTGCTATCCTGATATAATGAAGTGCTGAATCAATATCTTTGATAATTTGTTTAGCACAATCATCGTATGAGTTTCGTGCCAGGTTAATTCCGGTAGATATATCCGGCAGGTCGGTAACAATGGGGAAACCAAGTAGTTCTCCATTAGTTCCTTTTCCGCCGAATTTTTGTAACAGGTCCCATTGAAACCATGCCCTCAAAGCATAAGCTTCACCCTGAAGACGGTTACGAACTAATATATCCAGATCAGGCTCTACGATATAGCGTGTGTTAAAGCCTTTTCTGTCCTTAAGGAATAAATTAACCTGATAAATTCCGCGATAATCGCGGTCCCAGTATGTTCTGAAAGGGTCAACTCCTGTTATAAGCGATCCGGTAGCCAACCTTCGTAAAACATGTTGGGTATTTGTTATTATTCCGTCATCGGTAGCACCATCAAGATAGGCCCCTTCGTTGTCGTCATAAACATAAGGCATCAGATCATAGCATCTGTTAATCAAACCTTGTACCAAATTCGGATAATCCCAGATATCTTCATCTGTGTAGTATCCACGGGGGAAAGGTTCCAAAAAATTTTCACATGAAACAGCTACCAGCATTATTAACCCCGCGAGTATTGATATTTTTGCATTCATTGTTTTCATAAATTAAAAAGTTAGTTGAAATCCACCGGTGAAAGTTTTATACAGGGGATAACTGCTTATTCCGGAGGTAACAGATTCGGGATCAATATCCTTAATCTTTGAAACTGTCAGAAGGTTTGCACCTCTTACAAATAAACGAATACCTCTTGAATTGATGAATTGTAATCGGCTTGCCGGGATTATATATGCGAGTTCCACATTTTTTACCTTAAAATAAGATCCGCTGGTAAGCCAGAAATCAGAAGGCATGAAATTATTGTTTACTTTGTCGTAAGTTAGCCTTGGAAATTTGTCTGTGCCTACATTATCCCTGACAAAAGCAGAATAGTTGTCATCTCCCCAGCCATTTTGAAAATATGCGCTTGTCAACGGAATATCATATAATGTTGCTCCAACTCCAATAACAGTAAGCCCGAAATTTTTGTACTTAAGATTAACATTAAGTCCATAAACTAATCTTGGAGAAGTATTACCTATAGCACTGTAATCATTTTCATCAATAACTCCGTCATTGTTCATATCCTGATATTTCAGGTCACCCTGATGTAAAACAGCGTCAAATAACTGGGGAACAACTAATGCCTCCGCATCGCTTGCAAACCGGCCAATATATTTAAGGCCCCAGTAAGTATCAGAAGCTTTTCCAGTTCTGAATTGATAATCATATCTGTAGTTCGGATCATCATATCTCAGGATCCTGGAATTTTGAATTGTAGCATTAGCCCCGACTGACCATTCCAGCTTCCCGTTTCTTTCTGTCCATTGTAATCCGCTTTCGAGTCCAAAATATCTGTACTGATTATTATTGAAATAGGGTAATGCGGCTGAAAGCCCTGCAACATCGGGATATGAATTTGGGATCCTTCCAATCATTCCATCACGCATAGTATTGAAATAGGTTAATTCAATAAACAGCTTATTAAAGGCCATAGCGTCAAGCCCGACTGTAAACTCCTTACGTTTTTCCCAGGTAATAGCCGGGTTTCCTACCCAGCTTGCATAGGCAGACGGGGGAGTTGTTTCCATTGTAGTACCGAACCAGCGGTTAAGTGCATGAGGCCCGAAATCGGATCTTGTTGTAAGTACAAATCTGTCTCTTACAATATGCGGGTCTGAATATGGGTCAAAGCCTAAAATTCCGGCTTCAGCACGAAGTTTCAGGAAATTAAGGAATTGGATATTTGACATGAAGTTTTCCTCAGAGATTATCCAGGATGCTCCAACTGCCGGAAAGAGTTCTCCCCTGTGTTCTTTAAGGAAGCTGTATGTGTGAGCATAATTTAATACTCCCTGAATAGTGTACTTATCATTATAGGTATATTTTCCAGCCCATACACCAAGAAGTTGAGGCTGAGGATCTCTTATTCCGTCAGTAAATTTTCTGAATAAAAAGTAAGTCAGAGATGATTGTATATCATGGTCTCCAAAATTTCTTTGATATTCAAAACTTTGTGAAAGTGTTGTGCGAATATAGTAGTAATCATGAAGCTTCCGTCTGACATCATCAAAAATACCTGCCTGAATTCTGGTAAAAACTGTATCATTTGTTCTCACATTTACCCTGTAACCTTCGTATTGGTTACCCTGTCCTATACGTATCAGGTTCAACACATCAAAACCAAGTGTTGTTCTTGATTTTAGCCCGGTAAGTAAATGTGAAAGATCAAAATCAATTCCTGATTTTACACCGGCCTGTCTGTTTTGTTCATTATAATAACCACTTTCCAGAATATTTCCAATTGGATTGCCATATCTGTTTGTCATAGCATACCAAGGGCTGACCAGTTCAGGGTTTCTGTTTGCATAAACAGGAAATTCAATAGGTGGTGTCCTGTTTATATTCGGCAGCGCAAGATTAAATTCATATATTCCCATCATGGTTTCCCCTTCAGCTATAGTATAACCATATCCGGGAGTACTGCGAAGGCCCAGGGACCCATTAATATCGAGGTCTATAGAAATGAATTTATTAACAGCGATATCCACGTTCGAACGGAGATTTATTCTGTTAAAATCTGCATTAGCACCTATACCAAAGATATCTCCTTCCCTGTTGAAACCGAGATAAGATGAATATTGTGCAGATTTACTGCCTCCCTGGGCAGAAATACTGGCCCTTTGAAAAGCCCTTGTATTTTTTAACATGTAATCCCGAAAGTTAATATTTGGATATTTCATGTTATAAGGGTCATTTTTCGCGTATTCACTGATATCGGATGCACTGTACAAAGGTGTATAGCCATCTGCAGTTCTTGCCATGTTGTTAAGTTTTGCATAGTCAACACCTGTAACCCATTCGGGGAAACGGTCTATAAGGCTTGTACCACTTTCAATATTAATGTTCATATAACGATCGTCAACGATACCGCGTTTTGTTTTAATAAACATGATCCCATCAGCAGCAAGCGGGCCATACATGGTTTTTCCAACTATGTCTTTTACAACCGTCACTGATTCAATTTCATCCGGATTCAGTTGTATTTCAGTAATATTGGTTAGAACGCCGTCAATGACGTAGGTAAGGCCCCGGCCTCTTGCATACAGGCTGACTTGCTCACCCAATCCGTATAATCCCCGTTGTTCAGCCGGATGAGAACCTGGTGCACCATGCCGTTCTGTCACCCTTAATCCGGGTACAATTCCGGCGAAAGAAAGCCGCAGGTCTGTTGAAGGATACCGTGATAAATCGTCTCCGTTAATAACGGTATAACCTCCGGTAGCATGCCTCTTTTTTATTGTCATGTAAGGAAGTGGTACATCATCATTGGAGCCCATAAAAAGATCAGGTTTTGTTAAAACTACCATATTATTATTCAGTAGTTCCTGTCCTGAGACAATCTTCTTTTCATAACCTTCTGATGATATGGTTATGATATCACTTGAACTGACATCAAAAGAACAAGTTCCATTTTCATCTGTTTTATTATCCAGGGTTATTTTACCTATCATGATCCTGGCATTTTCAACCGGATTTCCGCTATCATCAACTACACTAAGCTTGACAGGGGCGGGGCCTGCTGATTTTTTTGCTCCTACTTGTTGTGCGCTCATGGTAAAAGGGATCAACATCCACAAGAAAAGCGCACAAACGATAATAGGATTCAGATTTTTTATATAATAAAATCTCATAGTTTTCATTTTTATAAATTAAGTTAGTTGTCACCAAGGCTCGCCTGGTTCATAATTTTTCATTTTATAATATTCTGTTGAAAAGAATGGCATGTAGTATTTTGCCTCAAACCATACACCCTGGCGATCAGGATCTTCCAGTGGTTTACGCTCATATTTAAATCCTGTTGGGTATTCAGCCGAAACCGGAACCTTTTCGGGAATAATTCCAATAATAGGATTCGAATAACATTCAGGAGCTGTTTTCCAACGACGTATATCAAAATAATAATGTTGTTCAAAACAGAGTTCAACATTTCTTTCATTACGTACTCTTTCCCTGAAAACATCTTTATTTGTGGTTAGCCTGTCTTGTACAGGGGCCAGTCCGGGATAAAGCGCCCTGATGTGATTTACAGCCTGAACTGCTGTCATTCCTGCACCTGGGGCCGCAGTATTGGGGCCATAGGCCTCATTGGCAGCTTCAGCATAGTTTAAGTAAAGTTCCCCCAGTCTGATCATAGAGCAGGTATATTGAACGACAATAGGGTTTTTGACACTATTAAGCCCCCATGTTTTTCTGATCGTATAGCCTGTACGGGTCCGTCCTGCATAACTTGGGTCCAGTATTTCAGAATAAACAGCCTGGCCGTCAACAATTTCATAATATATTTTAGCAGTGCCATAGCCCGGGAGCGGAGCTCCATTATAAACTATATTAAGATAAAAACGCGGGTCTCTGTTTACAAAAGGGTCCTGTTCATTGAAATGCCCTAATGTTACGGCGGCTGCCCTGTCCTGTTCGGTATTCAGAGGATCGCCCTGCAAGGTTTCGTACATATCAACATGATTTTGAGAAGGACATAAACCCGAATTATTGGTCCTATGGTTAGTATAAATACCACATAGCATATGTTTATTCATAAGTGAGCCGGTTGCCCAGTCAGCGGTACCCGCATAGTGGCCCCAGAGCATTTCGTTTGAATAGGTTGTACCCCAATAATTATCGTAATATTTATCGTAGGGCATTAGCTGATACTCATATTCCAAAGCAGTTTTTATGGCTTCCCAGTTAGCTTTGGCTGCATCTTCCCAGTTTTGCTGAGTGCCATTATGTAGAGGGCTTGCTGCAAATAATAAAGCCCTGGCTTTCATTGCAACAGCGGTAACCCCGTTAGGAAGCTGCTGGTCATGTGCATTAAGATGGCCTACCTGTCCCGGTCCGGGGTCTCTTCTCATTTTACCTGCTTTTTTGAAATAGATAACAGCTGTATCCATGTCTGCTGCGACATTATATAATGTTCCCTGTGCAGTCAGGCGTGGTATATCCCAAAGGTCATCACCTCCAATAACATGAGTTATATATGGTTGTGGCCCCCATAATTTGAATACTTCAAGATGGGCAAATCCTCTTACAAAATGTGCCTGGGCAATGATATCATCGATTTCTTCCTGTTTGCCATCAGTCAGGCGGTGAATATTTGAAAGGACCATGTTGCATATCCTGATACATTTGTACATGGCAGTTAATCTTGGCCCATAATGTACATTATTGTCACCAAGCGGCCCGGGCCCCTGATGATACATGCCCCACATTACACGCCCAGCATCAGCAATATTGGTAATGGCGTCAAAATCAAGACTTCCGGCCATTACAGAACTAATATAAGAAGTATAAAAAACTCCTCCGGTTGCATCCCTGTTAGGACGATAAACCCATTGGAAAAACTTATAAAGGTTATCATATTTGGTAAATACGTCTTCATCAGTTAATCCCGCTTCGGGTGCCCTGTCAAGATATTCCTCACAGGATGTAAAAATCACTCCCGTAATGATAAACACGATTAAAATGATAAAATATTTTTTCATGTGTGTATAATTTTAGTTTTAAAGGTTATATGGAACCCGCTAAACATACCAATTCGTTTAAAATAGTGTATAGCTAAATTAAATATGGATTTCATAACCTTATAATGGTGATAATTAAAATGTTGCATTTATACCTAACCTAAGGGTTTTCATAAGCGGATAGAAACCTTTTGTGAAATCCTTTCTTTCAGGGTCACCAATTATCAGACCGGTAAATGTTAACAGGTTATGTCCCTGTGCATAAATTGATAAAGCGGAAATTCCTGCTACTTTTTGCAATGATTTAGGTGTAAAAGTATATTGCAAATGAACATCTTTTAATCTTAAATAATCTGCTTTTCTCCAGTAATGTCCGGGGGTCCTGATATCATACCCTTCGAGTGCGGCACCTCCTGCCCAGGCATATTGCGGGAGCCCGCCACCTCCGTCATAATAATGTAGTGTGGCATGGTTAGCTTCTTCCTGCCAGTCAGGTCTCCAATAATTTAACTGTGTTTTTTTCACACTGTAATTCCCCATTAAGAATTCATTTTCGAAGCTATTATTATATATTACCCATTTTCCCTGATTTCCCTGAAACATTATGTTCAGTAACCATCCTTTGTAGTTCAAACCAGTTGAAAATGAATAAGTAATTGGCGGGTATTCAGATCCTTTGATAGGATACTTGTCCCTGCTGGTAATTTCTCCGTCCACATCATAATCGAGGAAAAGATGGTCCCCAAGGCTTAGGCCGCTTGGTGGTATCTGAGTTGCATGGTTATGTATATCATCGACTGATGTTATATACCCTGAATTAATTTTTAGGACTCCGGCAGCTCCTGGTGTTCTCCATCCTTCAGGCATACCTAAAGCTTTGCCTTCATATTTACGGTAGGTCGGTGCATACATCAGGTCATCGCGGAAAACTATACGGTTTTCATTAAATCCAAATATTCCTTTGATAAAGTAGTTAAGGTTCCTTGAAGTCGTTTTATTAAATTCTGCTTCAATTTCAAATCCGTGTTTTTTCAGTTTTCCCAGGTTCAGGTCTTTAAAAGAAGTTCCTACCAGGAAAGTCACGTTTTGTGGTTGCAGGAGCATTTTTGAACGGTGTTCGTCGAAAATGTCAATAGTAAGCCTGAACATATTGTTAAGAAAGCCCATTTCCATACCGAAATCTCTTTTCCTTGCTTCTTCCCACTGTGCAGTAAGATTAGCGCCAATATCCTCGGCGATATATGCCCCTGTTGTATAAAACTCGCTTATATAAAGCCATCTGCTTGCTGCATAATCGCTTCCAACCTTACCTTCAGAATAACGTATTTTAAAGTTATTCATCCATGGAACTGCATCCCTGAAAAATGGTTCTTCAGAAACCACCCATCCAACAGCTCCTGACGGGAAGAACCCGAACCTGTTTCCAGGTGCAAACCGTTCTGATCCGGTATAACCCAGGTTCACTTCGAGGAGATATTTTAATTTATAATTATATGTTGCCCTTCCAACCCATGCTTCGTTATAATAAGGGAAATCCAGTTCATAATCTTTCTGCTGACGGTTAAAAAGAGCTAAGCCGGAAACGTTATGCTTACCCCCTCCAAAAGAATTAGAATAATTCATGGATGCTTCGTAGTAAAGGTCAGTGTAGTATCCTCCCTGTAATGAGGAAATATTAACGTTTATAGGTTCCAGGTTATATACTGCCGGGGTTTCACCCACGCGTTCCCATGGATTTCTATTAGTGCCAATAAGGTCATAATGTAGAAAATAGTTAGGATACCTGGTATTTGAATATTTTGTAAGCATGTTATAATACGTGCTTAAAGATACCTTCCCGTTTATTGATAAACCCTTAGTAATAAAGTCAAGATTTTGTCCAAAAATCAGGTCAGTGAATACCCTTGAAGCTGTAAAATTCCGGAAATATCCATCCATAAAGTTGGTATATGGGTTACCCCAGCGTTCACCAAATGGTGCTGCAAGTCTTTTCCCTTTTGCATCAGGATAATGTGGGTCCGGAACATCTTCCAGTACCCATGCAGGGAAATAGGCAGGGAACCTGGCTGGTCCTGTTGTCCACATTGTTTCCCAAACAGCCTCTCTTGTAACAGGATTGTTTTTAATAGAAATATCCCCACCCAGGTTAAAGGCCAGTTTTGTTGAGTTTGTTAAATTAAAATCAAGGTTAGTCCTGTAATTAAATTTATCATTTTTAAAGTTGGAATTTACATGTCCATCTTTAAGTGCAATGAAAAAATTGCCTTCATGCTGATAACCTATAGATGCGAAATATTTAATAAAATCAGATCCTCCCGTAACGTTTAAATTTGCAGAAGCAAGAGGTGCAAACGGGCGAATAACTTCTTCGAACCAGTTAACGTTGGGGTATCTGATACTATTAAGCCTTGAAGAAGGGTTCCTGTATTCTTCAAGAATATCATCATCCAATAAAAGTGTAAATTGCTGATCATTCATTCTTGCAACATTAAGCATGGACATCGTGGTATATGAATCTATAAAACCGGGTAAACCGGAAGCGATTTGCATACCACTTGATCCCGTGAAGCTTAACTTTGGCTTTTGGTCCCTGCCGCGACGTGTAGTAACAATAATAACCCCGTTAGCCCCTTTGGCCCCAAATACTGCAGTGGCTGAAGCATCTTTAAGTACTGAAATTGTTTCAATCTCATTTGGATCGAGGTAACGGAAGTCCCGTTCAACACCATCTACCAGGACTAATGGAGCAGATCCGCTCCAGCTTGATAAACCGCGGATAATTATTTCCGAGTGATTTGACCCGGGTTCACCTGTGCTTTGTATTGTCAGGACACCTGAAAGTTTACCTGAAATTGCACCGGTAACATTTTGGGTCCCTGCAAGTATCAGCGCTTCATTATCAATCTGGCTGATAGCCCCCACAACACTTTCTTTTCTTTGTACCCCATAACCTACTACTACAACTTCTTCAAGAGATTTAACGTCCGGCATCAGTATTACATTAAGTTGCCGCCCGCTGCCTACAAGTATTTCTGATTGTGCGTAGCCAACAAATGAGAATACCAACACAGCATTTTCATCAGGAACATTAATTGAAAACCTTCCGGATATATCTGTAATTGTACCAATTGTTGTGCCTTTGATCACAATGTTCACACCGGGCAGGGGAGCCCCGGTATCATCTGTTACCTGGCCGCTTACTGTAATTGCCGGTTGTACGAATTCAGACAGATGGTTATCTGTTTGTTTTGATTTGAAGGCCCGATCGTGACTGGCATTCTTCAAATCCGGGTTAATTTCGTTCCCATCAGAATAAACACCGGCTGAAACATTCATTAATCCTACTATCAGAAAAAAAATACTGATTTTAAGGATAGATAGAATCTTCAACGGGTTTTTTCGATTTCGAGAGAGCTTAAAATAGCTGTTTTTCATAAAATAGACATATTTTAGTTAGACATAAAAAAATTTTTTAGTAAAATAAGTAAACCATAGTTTTTGAATCTTGCAAACTTAATTTAGGACTTGGTGAATAAGTTATAAACATTTGAATGTTAATATTATACATTGATTTTATGATTAATAAATGCATGTTTTTTGTATCTTACATTCAGAAAACCGTGCAATTATGATCAGGTATACTTCTCAAAATCAAATGACAATCGAAGAGTTTAAAACACCATTCGAAATAAGGCTTAACAAGGCATTAAATAAATATTTCTTTTTAAGAAAGCAACTTCTGCCCAATAGCAGAAGCTGCTTTTCTTTTGCCTACTAACTATATCTAACTTTTATGTCTGTTAAATGAAATACAGAATATCTCATAACATTTATTATAACACCTTAAATATGATTTAGGGTGATTATTAAAAAAAATATTTTGAGTTATAAGAAAATAAAATAGTTGCATAGATTCAAAATAATAATATGAAGAGTAAAATATCTTATTCTAACTTTATGATTACCAGATTATAAATAGAAAGTTGCGGAACAGTGAATGTAATTCTGTCTGAATTTTCCCTATATAGCAACTGTTCTTCATTTCTGCCGTCGGGTGTCTTTACTGTAATTTTTGTTACTTTTTTCCCTTCGGGAATCTGTACATCAACTTTAATATTTTTAATGGCGGGATTTTTTATATCATAATTTATCAAATGAAGTATCATAGAACTATTATCGTCTTTTTTCATCAGTTCCATTGTCACATTCTGAGGTGCTTCCATTAAAAGGGTCAAATGATTCCCTGAGGCCCATTTAACAGATTCTATCAACTCTTTTGTGTTGACCGGAAGTTTCCAGTAACGACTGGTCATTGCTACCGCAGAAGTTTTAGGAATGGCAGCCCTGACGGCAGGAATATAAACAACTTTTCCCAAGCCAGTTTGTTTTTGAGTAAGCTTAATATCAGAAAAATGTCTTCTAATTCCTCCTTCGGGTTCGGGGAATTGGAAAAGATCATTCAGCCCGAAATCTTTTTTTCGCTGACGCCATTCAGTATAGAGTGAGGTATTTCCTGTAGCAACCAATCCGCCGCCGTTTTTAACAAAGTTCCTGATAAGGTCAAGTTGTTCTTCAGTGAGGCATTCCTGATCGGCCAGTACAAGAACTTTATATTTTGAAAGGTCATTTAAGTTATCATCGAAAATAATATCAAAAGGTATTTTTTCCTGTATCAGGGATTGTTCGAAAAGAAAGGTACTTTGATAAGGTCCATCGTTATTAAAAGCCATTGTAGCATAGGAGTGAAGTACTGCAACGTCAGCTACATTATAAATTCCGCGATAATATTCAAAGTTTTTATGATAAAACTTAATATATTCCTTTTGTTTATCAGGTAATTGATATCCTGCAAGCCCGCTGCCTACCATCCCTATGCACTGACGGTTATATGCCATAGCTTCAGCCATTTGCAATAAGCTCCTGCTTGTGTAAGTGAATATCTTATTTTTAAGGGTACTTGCCATTTTATATGATCGTATCTTTGATATTAATATTCCATCCTCATTAACGCTTGCATCATTTCCTTCCTCTGTCCATACTATATCGGTATGTGCAAGTAATCTCGGGTAATCCACTCCCTGGTCCCACATTGTATTGTTTCCTGACATTCCTGAATGGGGGTTATTTTCCACAGCAACCTCAGGATTAAGTGACCGGATAAATCTTTCCATAATACCGTAGAAATCTGCTAATTGTTGGCATCTGAAGTCAGTCCATTCCTGAAATAAGGGATCATTAATAACACTTAACGGGTGGTCATATTTTGGCGGTTCAACATATTTCATTTCGCTGAATCCAAATCTTTTTTTTCTTTCATCGGGAGTATACTTATTTGTAAGATAAGTTTTGAAATTAGCTACTGCCAAAGGATGATGGAAAATAGAAGGATGTGCCCGGCCTGAGGTATTGTCAAAATGAATTAGGTCAACTTTTAACTCATTGATTGCTATTTTTACTACTTTTTTCATATAATCAATAAATCCGGGATGCATAAAATAAACTCTTTTCCGAAATGTCTGTCCACCACCATAACGTACAGGTATTCCAAGATAATCCGGGACGAACCAGTCTTCTGCTTCCGGTTTCTCAAGGAGAAAAGTCTCATATCCCACTGAACTGCCAATATATACACCCACTTTAATCCCATATTTTTTACACAGGTCAGCAAGAATTCTGGCATCATTCATATGTTCTTTTTCAGCTTCCAGGCCGAATCCTTTATAAAAATGGATAACTGCCATAGTAACTCCTATTTCTTTGAGCTTTCGTACTGCCTCATCGGTATGTTGTTTTTCATAATTTTCAATCTGCCATACAGGGTCTCCTCCACGCCTGTGACTGAATAAAAATTCGGAATCCCAGTTTCCTACAAATACTATAGGCTCCTCTTTAAGCCATGCAGGACTTAAATGTGGTTCATGTGATATTAGCTCCTCTCCCGCCAGCGATTTATTATCATCTTTTTTTATGGAATTGTTAGTACATTTAAGTACAAGCATTGATATTACAACGAATAATAATGATCTTAGTAATTTTAAAAATTTTATTTTCATAATTTTTTTGTTTTAATATGCCAGATGGATTCAATTATGTAACGGGCCGGGATCAATTGATATTTAAATAAGATAAATAGATAATATCTTTAAATCCTTTTACTCAGATAGATAAATATATAATAAAATTAAGAATTTTTCAAAAAATTATATTTTTTAATTTAATGGTTTATCAATGCCGTCACTTGAAAGCCCGGGGCCTCCTCCGGCAGTATAGCCATAACTTTCGCCTGTTTTCCAGGGAGAAATCCAAAAAGCAAACAATTCTCCTTCAGTCAGATAAAATTTAAACCTTATATTTTTATCTTTTAAACCAGATAAATCTTTATTATTTTTCCAGATAATTAAACGTTTAGTAGAATTTTCTTTTTCCATGGGGAGGCAATCCTTCTTTTTAAAACCTTTTAAAGGATTTCCTTTCTCGTCAAGTAATTCAACAAGTAAGCGGCCTTTTTCCACATTTGCATTCACAAAAAAATTCTGCCCGCTAAAAGTAAGTATTTCGGTTTTAAGGTATCCTTCCTGATTTCCTGCTTTCATGGAAATAAAGCCATCACGACGGAGAGTTGCCAAACCTGTAGACATGTGACTGTCATTATAAATATTGTTTAAGCGGCGTCCGCTTCTATAAAAATACAATGAATCACCAACAATAAGCGGAGCACCATTTACAGATTGGACATTACCATAATTCCAGGCATCTGAAGATTCGTTCACTCCTAAAAACACATCATATGTTGGCCGATAAAAATGAAAACCGTCCCGGCTGAAGCCGAGAGATATTTCATTGCGCTTTGGTATTCCCAATTCTGCACAAATAGAATTTTCAGGTCCTTTATGTACAATGAAAAATCCTAAGATTATACTTTCATAAGCAATAGCATCGAGATTATAAATTCCGGGATTAAAATCTGGAAATTCAGGATTTCGTTGTTCTTTTGGATCAGGGCCATACCAATAGACTATGTTTTTGTCACCTGCATCTGCAGAGATTTGACGTGCAGAACTGACAAGTAATTCAGGATCCGGGTTTTCAATATAATGTCGTTCCCGGCTTAGCATTCCGTCGGATTTTATTCTATTATAACGAAGGCTTAAAACCCATTTATTAATAAAAGGATTAAAAAATGCAGTGGACCGGTCTCCTATTCTATCGGATTGAGCAACTCCTTTTGACCAGTGAATTCCATCTGATGAATATTTAAGAACTATCCTCCAGGGTGCTTCAACATTAAAAAATTTATACTTCTTTTCCGGATTTTTTTCTGATTTATCCAGCCAGATAGTTGCAGCATCGCGCTGAAATGTATCTGTCACATTAGTTCCGGGAATTATATCCAACTCTGGTTTCTTCCATGTTTTTCCATCAAAAGATTCGGCATAGCAGGTATAAAAGCCATGATACTTCACGGCCTTTCCTGCCCCTGCTAAATACCACATTTTAAATTTTCCATCTTTTTCATCATACCATACACCATCACTAAAAGGAGCGGCATAAGGCCGCCCGCTGTTAGTATATTCCCATTCCCTGTCAGGTTTAAGAACAGGATTGCCCGGGAAATCAACAGGTTTATGGCACACACGATCCAAATTTGTTTCGGCAATTAAAAAATCATCAACAAAAAGTTGTCGTCCAATATTTATGCTTATCACCTCCGGTTTATTTTCCAGATATGGTACCGACATTTCAGCGGGCTCATCAGGTTCATTATAATGTGGTGGCCACTGGTCAGGTAAATTAATACCATTATAAAGAGTTTTTGATTGAGGATTTTTTCTGTCTGTTTCTTTTGGTTTTTGAATGCAACTAAATAAAATGGCAATAAACGATAAAACTAAAGTAAGATTGATTAATTTGTATTTTTTCATCTCATTTTATGGTTTTTATGTGATTAGAAAAATTTCCCCACAATTATTTCAAAACATTATTTTTTTTAGAATGAGAAAGGATTTTATTTATTTTTTATCGCCGGGACCGGCATTTGAGCGTTCACATTTTCCCTCCATTTTTTTAGCTCATTAGATAGTTTAAAAGTTATTTCTTTATAGTTGTTGGCAAGGTTATGGCTTTCACCAATGTCATTTTCAAGATCATATAATTCATAAGCTGAAATATTATTTTCATTAAGTAAGCTTTTTTCGTAAAATTCAATCAACTTCCATTTTCCGCTTCTGATTGCCCCTGATGGAGGACCGTTATGATAATGTGGATAGTGCCAATAAATATTTCTTTTTGGTAATTTTTTTCCGTTTTTCAAATGGGAGAGTATACTGATCCCGTCAGAAAACGGTTTATTCTTTACATTTAATAAATCACAAAATGTGGGCATGAAATCTACTGATGTTACTACATCCCGGCTTATAGAATTTTCTTTAATTACTCCCGGCCATTTAATTATTAAGGGTACTCTTATTCCTCCCTCATACAACCATCCTTTACCGTGTTTAAGGGGCGTTTGATGTGCATCAGTTTCCAGGCCGCCGTTGTCTGAAAAGAAAATAATGATTGTATTATCGCTAAGACCTGATTCGTCAACTGCATTTATAATTTTTCCTATATTATTGTCCATGGTAGCCAGCATTGCGCCAATAACAGGATTATTTTCTGGTTTTTCGCTCCCTTTTACATTTTGCCATTTATCTATGGAGCCTGCTTTTTCCATTAGAGGATTATGAATTGCGCTAAAGCTTACAAATAGAAAGAATCGATTAGAAACATTTTCTTTTATAAATTTTACTGATGTGTTTCCAATTGAGTCGGATTTGTGTGCGTCTTTTTCCGGATCATCTTTTATATTTGGTTTGTCACTTACAAAGTACTCATTGAAGCCTTGTTTATCAGGATTGAATGGAAGGCTTTCGGGCCCGAATTTTGTTACACTCAGGTGCCATTTACCGAATATTGCTGTATTATAACCCTGGTCTCTCATTACTTCCCCAAGTGTTATTTCTTCAAGTGGAAGAAATTTTTGCCAGTCTGGTTCTGAAAGAAGACGGTTCCTTTTTTCGGGCCCGGGTATATAATTAGTGATGTGCAGCCTGGACGGATACTTTCCGGTCATTATGCTTGCCCTTGTTGGTGATGACACAGGACATGCTGCATAAGCATTGGTGAATTTGATCCCTTCCGTTGCCAGACGGTCTAAGTTAGGAGTTTTATAATAATTACTCCCGTATGTGCTTGTTTGCGACCACCCTAAATCATCAGCAAGAATAAAAATAATATTTGGCTGAATTGTCTTTTCCATACAGGCAGGAGTGAGGGCAGTTGATATTGTGACTGCCAATAATGGTAGCTTTAATTTTGAGTTCATATATGATTTCTGGTTATTAATTTAAGTTAAAAATTTTTTAATTATGTAGCGTTGAGTTTATAAAGATAAATTGGTTAAATGAGCTAAAGTATAAAAATATATTTTTGGAGCTTTTCTCTCAAGAATCTATAACTTCTTAATTTTAAAGTTTTAACTGTATTGATTGAAATTTTTAACGTTTCAGCTATTTCTTTGTTTGTCATTCCTTCCAGGGTTAATAAAATTATTTTTTTTGATTGTGGGGCTAAACCATTAATTGCCTGATGGATGATCCTATAGGTTTCTTCTTCTATCATATTATTCATGAAAAACTCATTTGAATCAATATTTATCTTCCTGAATTTTTCAGTGACAAGCTGATGTTTAATATGATTGAGGCATTTATTTCTAACCACGGTATAAAGATATCCTTTTGCTTTATCGATACTTTGAAAACCTTCTTTGTTTTTCCAATATTCAATAAAACTCTCCTGAACTATATCTTCTACAAGTTCCGGGCAAGGAATAAAACGTTGGGCAAAAAGACATAAAGATGGATAATAAGAGTAAAAAAAACTTTTAAAAGCTTTTTTATTACCTCTGATTATTTCATTGTTTAAATCTTCTTCATTATACATAGACCGCGACGTAACACTATAAGTTATTACAAAATTATATATTATGTGCTGTATAACAAAAGTATTAACATTTGTGTCAAATAAGAGATAATTTTGAGAACAAGTATTATTTTTTATTATTTAGAGGTGAAATTTGGAATCTGTATTGAGACTTTATTAATTAGTTCTTTAACGCGTTTTAGTTACTTTTAATTACAATATAAAACTCAGGCTTATGATAAAGAAAGATAAGAACCAAAAGATCAAATTATATTTTTTATTTATTTTCATTTTGACCGGGCAGGCCCTGATAATCAATTCAGATATAATTTATGCCCAGATTGTTATTCATACAATAAATATTAATAACAGGGATGATGCAGATGATTTCTTTAAATTTACTGCAATACGCTCTCCATTAATTAGTGCACACAGGGGAGGGGCAAGGACTGGTTTTCCTGAAAACTGTATTGCAACATTTGAAAATACTCTTCAATATACTCCGTCAATATTTGAGATTGATCCAAGATTAACTAAAGACAGCATTATTGTATTGATGCATGATGAAACAATCCAAAGGACTTCTACCGGTACCGGAAAATTAACAGATTATACCTGGGAAGAGGTACAGAAATTTTATTTAAAAGATGAGTGTGGAAATATTACCAGATATCGTATCCCTTTGCTGGATGATGTCATTGAATGGTCTAAGGGAAAAACAATTCTGGTATTGGATGATAAAAATGTGCCATACGAAAAAATTACAGAGATTGTAAGGAAACATGATGCCTTTTCGCATATTTTAATGACAGTTCGCAGTGCTGAAAAAGCCCATAAATTATACGATCTTGACAATAGATTTTTATTTGAAGCCTATATATTTAATATGCAACATATACGGGAATTTGAAACTGCGGGTATTCCCTGGTCTAATGTGAAGATTGCTTATGTTGGCCCCAGGGACCTGCCCGATAATATTACTTTATATAATGAATTAAATAAAAGAGGAGTTAAAGCAATGGTTTCCGGGGCATCTATTCTTGATAAAATATATATGGAAGGAAATATCAATATTTTTGATGAAATTTTCATTCACGGGAGTGATATCATTGAATCAAATATTCCAATTGAGCTTGCCATGGAAATGATCAAGTTTTTCAATAAAGACAGTCAAATCAATAAATATTTCGGACAAAAAGAAATTCCGCTGAACGAAGTTAAATATTTACCAGGCTTAATTAATCAGGGCAATAATAATTAAAGCGTGGAGAAGTCATAATTCAATTTTTATATCTTTGTATATACACTCTAATTAATTAATTATGATCACTGAAGATATCCTCAATAAACTGATTGAAAAGCGCCCTCTCTTATCTTCCTGCAGGAATGAAATTCTTGGAATATATAACTTATTGAGTGAAACATTTCAACAAGACGGTAAATTGCTGGTATGCGGAAATGA
>CAZLXM010000020.1:0-46437 GCA_964563105.1 uncultured Bacteroidaceae bacterium | reverse complement strand
CACTACGGGCCAGGACAATATAAGCCGGATCAACACCTTTAACAAGGGCAAATTCCAGCCTTTTCTGAGAATCAGTTAAAGTTTTTTCATCATTAAGCAGGAATTCAGACAAAACATAATTATCTCCATTTTTAATTATCAGATTTACATCAAAGCCATTACTGTCTAAAATATTAGAACATAAACTAATATGATGAGTTGTAAAAGTGATAATTAATAAAAAAATAAAATATTTCAGTTTTACATCTAAATAGGTGGTCCTCAATATATTCTTTAGAGTATTAGAAATCAAGTCCATAAATTAAAAAATTTAATGAGTTCAATTTTTATTATATTATAATATAATCATTTACCTAAGTTTATTTAAATAAATACTATATTAGAAATATTTAAAATTAATTAGTAAAATCAATGATTAATTTTCTGAATTTCAGATATATTTATTTTATACTCCAATATTCCTTAATTGCTGCTCCCAATACTTCATTTTCAAGAATAATACTTTGTCTTGCATTTTTCAAGTGATTAGAAATTAACGCAATATCATTAGAATCCTCCCCCGAAAGTTTTATAAAAGCCGGAATAGTATTTAAAGGCCTGCAATTGGATATTACAGAATCACGAATATTTTTCATATTTATCAAAGCTGGTGTTTTTGAGTTACATTGTGCACGTAAATTTCTTATTTGAAGAAGTGTTACGTTTTCACAAAAAATTGCAGGACGTGAATCTTCAGTAATAAAACTCAGGTTAATTTCATCTAATACCACATTTTTTGCATGCCTTATGAAAAACCCATAAGAAGGAATTAATCCGAAAGCACGTCCCATCGGATATTCTGTTTCGAGCTCCGGGACCTGCCTTTCAGCATCTTCTGCTTTCCCTCCCCCCTCAAATTGTAAATTTATATTTCGAATTATCAGATTTTCAATATTCATTCCCGGAATACCACTAATTATGCAACCATGATCCATCGCAATTTCTGTTCCCTGGATATTTTCAATAATAATATCACGAATCAAACTTTTTTTAAGCTTTGCATCTTTCAGATAAGACCTCTGACGATTCCCTAATCGAATAAAAATAGATGAACGTCTAAGATTACGTATTATGATGTTTGAAACGGTGATCCTTTCCATTCTGGCGCCATCTACAGATATCAGACTTATACCTTCACCTTTGGTATCTGAAACAGTGCAATTTGAAATAGTAATATCTTCAAAAGCCCCGGCAGTTTCAGTTCCTATTTTTAATCCTGATGTATTAGAACTTACAACACAATTTGTAATAGTTATATTTGCACAACCTTCATTTGGAGAGAAACTTTTCATAACTATGGCGTCATCTCCGCTATTTATATAACAATTTGAAATGCGTACAAATTGGCAATCCAAAATATCAATTCCATCCTGATTACTTAAACCAATAGTTTTACTATCAATGGTAATCCCATCAATCACAATGTTTTTTGAAGATTGTAACAGAAGCATCCATGTTGGGGCATTATACAAAGAAATTCCGGAAATGTGAATATTCTCACAACCCTGAAAAAGAAGGCCTCTGGGTTTTACACTAAAGGAAGGATTCCCTCTCGGTATGTTAAGCCACTGTGACCCATTAATATCAATTATTCCTTTTCCATAAACAGAGATATTTTTTTGGTCAACAGCATAAATAAATTTCTTGTGTGTAACAAGTTCACTGGTCCACGAAGTATATTTGCTGGGAATACTCTCAAAATCATCCAGATTATCACTTCCTTTTAAAATTGTACCGGCTTCCAGATAAAGTGAAACATTACTCTTAAGATACAATGATCCTGAGATAAAACATCCACTATGTAAATAAACTTTTCCTCCTCCTGCCTTATGACATTGATTAATTGTCTCCTGAAGCGCTTTTGTATCCAAAGTTTTTCCATCACCCTTAGCACCAAAATCGAAAGGGTCCCAAATCTTATTTTTACTTTTTTTGTTTAATATTTCATCATTATCCCTTACGGAAGTAATTGAGGTTCCTCCAAAAGCACCTGCAAAAACAGACCCCGAACCCAGTTTCGAAAGAAAACTTCTTCGGGAGCCATTATAAAATGATTTTTTTTCCATAAACAATAATTAAAATTTGAATTATTTATATGTGATTAAAAATGTAATTAACAATATTAACAGATGATGAGTATGGGAAATAGAAAATCCGGGAAACTGGTAATTGTGATTGCCTATTTTATGAGAAATTTCCATATCTCAATAATAAAGAATATGTCGAAGCTAAAAATAGTCATTATGAAATAGAAAAAATATTAAATTTTTTGCAAAAGATAGAACTATATTTGCCTTCCCGATTTTGTGAACAATTAGTTTTCGCCTTAATCGGAGTTTACTTAATAGAATATTTTTTAATCAACTATAATTCTATTTCAGGTTTCCAAATACTTCGATTACCTCTGATTGTGAATCATCCTCTATAAGAAACGCTTTTTTTACATTTTTTAATTGATTGAATATTAAGTTTATATCAGATGAATTGTCCCCTTTCAGTTTTAAAAATACCGGCAATGGGTTCATTGGCCTGCAATTACTAATAATCGCCCCCCTGATATCCTTAAAACTGATCAGTGCCGGAGTAACGAAAGTACACTGTGCCTGCAGGTTTCTAATCTCTAAAGCCTCAACATCTTCACATACAATTGCGGGTCTAAAATCTTCCCTCATAAATCGCAAATGGATTTCTTCCAGTATAATATTTTTAGCATGTCTAATAAAAAAACCGTATGATGGCAATACTCCAAACATGGTTCCACTGGGGGAACCCTTTTCATTTTCCGGTATTATCCTATCAACATTCTCTAATTGACCGCCACCATCAATTTCCAGATTAATATTTTTAAGTATTATATTTTCAACATGCTGTCCGGGGATCCCGCTAATTGAACAACCGGTAATTGAACTATTATAATCAGGATCAATCCATCCGGAAGAAACTCGTGTACCCTGAATATTTTGAATAATTATGTCTTTTATTATTCCTTTTTTAGCAATAGTATTTTTCCGGTAAGTTTTACCACGATTCCCCAGACGAATAAATATTGCAGCACCTTTTAAATTTTGGATATTGATATTTGACACATTTATTCTTTCCATTCTTGCACCATCAACAGTTGTAAGGGCGATTCCATTAGACCTTGTATCATAAATAACACAATTTGTAACTGTTATATCTTCAAATGCACCGCTAGTTTCAGTTCCTATTTTAATCGCTGACCGATTTGAACTTATCACACAATTAGTTATTGTAATATTAGCACATCTTTCTTCATTTGCCGTGCTTTTAAGTACAATGGCATCATCACCACTATTAATAAAGCAATTGGAAATACGTGCAAATTGAGAATCCATCAAGCCAAGACCATCATTATTCCTGCCTGGTGCATCAGCATTTACAGGTTTTTCAACATCTTTATTTTCCCGGCTGTTGACGGTTATTCCATCAATTACAATATTTTTACACGACTGGTACAACTGTACCCATGAAGCTGAATTGTATAATGTTACATCTCTGATAATAACACCTTCACAAGCCCTGAAATATAAAATTCTTGGCCTTAAACTAAATGAAGGGCTTCCATAAGGGCCTTCAACCCACTCATCTCCCCTGCCATCGATTGTTCCTTGTCCATAAATAGAAATATTTTTTGCATCTTCTGCATAGATAAGCATTTTGTGCGTAACATATTCCCCATTAATTGAAGGATAATTTGAGGGGATACTGGGAAAATCATCCAGGTTTGCACTAGCCCTGATAGTTGCACCAGCCTCAATATATAGTGTAATATTGCTCTTTAAAAAGATGGTACCGGATATAAAAGTTCCTCCATAAAAACAGATAATACCGCCACCTTCAGCACTACAGCGATCTATAGTCATCTGAATAGCTTTTGTATCTAATGTTTTCCCATCTCCCTTTGCACCAAATTTATAAGGGTCCCATTGGAAGTTTTTATCTTTCATTTCATTTAAAGGGGAAATTTCAGCCCCGGAAAAAGAATTACTGCTGATTGATCCCAGTGCCACGGTCCCGGCGCCAAGTCGGGTTAAAAAATCCCTTCTGGAATTAGGGCTGAAATTTTGATTCTGATTTGAGCTTTTTAAAGACATGTTATTTTTTGAATTAGATAAATTTTTCAGATACTTATACTTATTTTGCACGAATTCTCCCTGCATCCCGTATTTCAACATATGAAAGAGCAATTAATGCAATTGCATTGTTATCTGCAATCTGATTATTCCATTTTTCAAATTTATTTGACCCTTCAAGATAAATTTCTTTTATTTCAGTTCCCGGCCTGGTGTTTTCCCATTCATAAGAGAAAAAATAAAGCCCCTTATCCCGGGAAGATGAACAGTTTACCGGATCCCCCTCATAACAATAGCTGCCAACTCCATTACAAAAAGGTTCAACCAGGCATTTGTCGATCATTCCTGTTAAAGGGTCAATTCCCCAGAGATGCCACTCTTTTATGTTTAATCCATATCGAACCGGTATAGATAATTGATATCCGTCTTTATAAATGACCCGATACCAGCCAAGTAAATCAGCCGTATCTTCAGGGCTTATACCCTTATTATGCCCATAAATATTCTCAGCAGGATGTACACAGGCATGTAGAAAAATAAGGCTGCTAACATCTTTATTTATAGTTATTTTATTTGATGTCATTGGCAATTTTGAATCCTGTTTACCGGAATTCGCTATTACAAGGGCACACAAATCATCAGTGTCAGGGGAAGCTTTCAGATCAAAAGAAATATTGTTCTTCTGAATCATTCCTGTCTTTAAAAATTCGAGCGGGATTCCCATAGGCTGATCATTCTTTCTCGCATTAAATGCAGATCTAATATCAACAGATATTATAGGGTCCCCTTCTTTGCTTGGTGGTAATGAACCTTTAAGATTAATTCGAACTGAAGGTGTCAGATGCTGAATATAACGTGTTAAAGTTATTTCATCCTGATAATGAGTTGACCACATGATATTTGCACAACCTAATAGTTTATACAACTTATTTTTTCCAATAGTTAACTCGTTAGTATCCGACCATACAGACGGAGCACCGCCAATAACCCCTTTTACTTTACTTCTTCGTTCAAAATCATTAATATACGGTTCAAAATTCGAATAAACCTGTTCAAATCCCCATTCCTCATAATCCCGGGTATTTTTTTCCCCGGATCTTCCTTTAAATGCTTTCCATGACCAGTTAAAAATCAGTATATCTTTAGGAATGCCGGTTTTTACCATTTCAGGGGGGACAGCACCCGGTTTCCTGTAAGTATAGCCCGTTTCTTTTATTGTGATAGTCTGAGGCCCCTTACCTGCATGACTTTCGGTAAGATGGTCCCCCCATATGGCCGTCCTTATATTTTTACTTTTCAAATAAGTATAAATTTTGTTTACATCCTGAATAAATAGTTCCGAGTAATCCCTGCCTTTACATCTTTCACAAATATCCATTGCCATACGCCATTCATCATGACCAATATGAAATATTTTCGGGTCCATAACCTCTATGTACTCATCCAAAACATCAAATAATAGCTTATATGTATCAGGATTAGAAGGACAATAAGTATCAGGCCATTCAGCATTTTTTATTTCTGCGAGTTCCCGATGTCGTGTTAATAAATAATAACTATGGGTTAAAGAAGGTATTTCGGGAATAGTTTCAATAAAATATTTTCCGGCATAATTTACAAGCCCGGCAATTTCTTCTTTCTCATAAATGCATCCATGACTTGAATTTCCATCCTGTGCTTCACCATTAGGTCCGGTTATACGGGTCCTCCGCGTATATTTTTTATCTTTGGAATATTCTATCCAGCCGGCGTTAAGTTCCGGATGACGATCAAATCGCATATAAGCGTCTACCTGAACTATAACTTTATTATATTTAAAATAAGCCATAAAATCCCTTAGAAAACGCTTATAAAATATAATGTCATTTTGATGGGGCAGGTTCAGCCTTATACCCCGGAATTTCATATTTGGCCAGTCCTTTATATCTGCACATTGTACCTGCCTGGCATCATAAAGATTTAATAGTTGCCTCAATGATTGCAAGCCATAAAAAGCCCCCTGGTCATCGCTTCCTAAAATTCCAATAGCATCTTTTGTGATTTTCAGAACATAACCTTCCGGTCCTGGTTCTGTTGAAGATATCTGAATTTTAAATGTTTGAGCAAAATTATTAATAAGAAGATTTTTAATGGACCCTATAAGGATATAATTTTTAAGACCATCCAGCTTAGACACTTTTTTTAAAGATAAAACCAGTCCATAACGTTCAGCAAGTTCAGAAATTAGCAGTTTTGCCACAAATTCATCCTGTTTTCCGGATTTTTGCGGAAGTAAGATAATTGTATTTTCATCCAGTCTGAAAAAGTCATTGTAATAGTTTGCTTCCCTCGGGACAGGATAAACAGGTGAAAAATCTTCCTTATTTTCATTCCACCGCCCGAAAAGGCTGTTTGGAAAATTAAAAAATTCATTTAAATAGGGATTTGACTGTAAATTTAAGTTCCCTAATGTTACCCCTGTAGTTCCCAATGTAAATTTTTTAACAAATTCCCGCCTTGAATTGCTCATGATTATAGATTTTAGTATTTATATAACAAGAAAATTATTTATATAACAATTATTAAACGTAAGCTTAGTGCACAATATCATCATAATTTGGTGATAAAAAAGCTTTAAATATAGAAAATTAAAAGAGTTAATAAGGCAGAATAAAAATCGTTTTAATGGACCGCTTTAATTTATAAAAAGAATATAATTAACACATTTACTTTATATTCAAGTATTAAATGAATAAAAGTACCTGCTAACTAAAAAGAAAATGAGAAATTCCTGAACAAAACTTAAATAATTTAACCAAGATTGATTTAATTTTGTACAATCCTATCAAATATGTATAAATTTTTAGTTCAAAATCTTTAATAAATAAATTATTTTAATCTCAATAAGCTATGAATCATTTATCTAAATTCTGTTTTTTAATTATTATAATCAGTTTATTTACTTCCTGTATCAATTCAAATACAATTCTCCTAACAAAAAGAGGAAAAACCCCTTATTCGATCTTTTTGGACCCTTCTGCACCCGAATCAGTAAAAATTGCTGCAAATGATTTGCAATACTATTTTACAAAAGTTACAGGTGCTACACCCGAAATAGTTGTTAGCAGCCAAATCCCGGCTAACCCTTATATCAGCCTTGGGTCTAACGTTGCTTCAAAGGCAGTAAATATAGATGTTTTAAATATTCCTTTTGATGGTTTTCAAATAATTACAAAAGATAAAAACCTGTTTATTTCGGGACCGGATACTCCGGATGGAGAAGTCAATAAAAGAGGAGGCATAAATAATGGCACGTCTAACGGAGTTTATACTTTCCTGGAAGATTTCATGGGAGTAAAATGGTTAATGGCAGGAGAACTTGGAGAAGAATATGAAGAAATCAGATCTTTTGCAATTCCACAAATTAACAGGATTGAGTCTTCACCTTTTGATTATCGTATTATATCATTAAGAGAAAGAAACCAAGCCGAAAATATATGGGACCGCCGCATGCGGCTTGGGGCCCCCTCTCCTATTGATCATAATCATAACTGGATAGAAACAGTTCCGCCAACCTTATATAATAAGCATCCTGAATGGTTCGCCATGAAAGATGGCAAACGTATTCCGCCTATAGGAAATTATTATAAACTGGAAACTACAAATCCGGAGATGGTGAACTATTTTGCAAATAAGGTTATCGAAGCTTTTAAAAACGATCCCAAACTAAGATGGTACTCTCTTTCTCCGTCAGATGGGGCAGGTTATAGTGAAAGTCCGGAAAGCCTGGCTTTAACTGAAAAGGACCCTCATGGACAACGATCTGTTTCTCCTTTGATTTACAAATTTTATAATGATGTTGCTAAAATTGTGGCTAAAGAATTTCCCGATCATATGTTAGGTGGTTATATTTACGGCGATTATCATTATCCTCCGGACTTTAAAGTGGAAAAAAATATTGCTTTAATGTTACCTACCGGTACAGTTTCGGGCTTCAAACTGTATAGAGAAAAAGACAGAAAAGAATGGCTGCCTTATGTATGGGTCCCGGAATGGAGTGAAAAATCAAAATCCGAAGGATTTGATCTTTATTATTATTGTTTCCCCATTTCTCTAATGCAACATAATGGAATAATCACCCCGCCTGCCCCGCTTATCCTCAACTCACAGTTTTCCGATATGGTAAAATATGGGTTTAAGGGGATTTATTTTTATGGCAATCCTATCTGGCCCGCATTTGGCCCTGGTAACTATACAATTGCAAAGTTATTTTGGGACCCGACACAAGATGCTAACAAAATTTTACAGGAATATTACCTGGCTGCATATGGGAAGAATGCACTGCCTTATATCGAAAAATTTCATTTTGTCCTGGATTCAGCTTATTCAGCCTTTATGAACCAAAATATGAATGCCAAATATCTTCTTACTGAAGAACATCTTAAAGAAATTTATGCTCCTAATTATCAAGAGTTTGAAAACAATTATCTTTTGGCACTTAATGTTAAAAAGAAACCGAGGCAACAGCAAAGATTAGAGTTACTTGGAAATGTGCTTGCCCTTATGCAATGGAATTTACGTGATCTTGGATATCTGCCTGAAGATCTTAAAACACCTCTGACATTGAATGATGAACAAATTGATTCACTCCTGACAAATCAGAATAACGATTGCCGTATTACCAGAATAATCAGCTATTCACCAGGGGAATTAGAAATTGAAGTTACAAAACCTCTCTCAGGTTCAAAAACCCGGGAGCCTTCGATAATTCCGGTTAACAGGTCCTTACTAATGCTATTGCACGTAATTGAGGATGGTGAAGTTAGTATTAATATTGAAGATTTTAATAAAAGGGCCGAATGTAATCAATATCTTTTAACCGACCACCAGGGGAAAGAGATCAAAACAGGTATAGTTTCAATTGGCAGGACTATCAAATTTAATGGAAAGTCAGGTTTAAATTATTATTTCAGTATACCAAGTCGTAATGCATCTGCCAAAATAAGCGTAAAAGGGGCAAGTGTTGCTTACAAAATTCCTCTAAGGGGAATGCAAATTGACGGTGCTTTTTTAAAAGCACCGCTGTCTGTTTACTTTTATGTGCCTGAAAATATAAAAAGTTTTAATCTTACAATGGGAAATAAAGGTGCATTTGCTGAAGTTTTTTCGCCTGATGGGAAAAAAATGGGAGATTTAGACAATACACTAGTGGGCGCATCTAATCTTTTTATTCCCGAAAACAAAGTCAAAGAAGGATTCTATAAAATAATTTTCCACAAAGGCGCACCACTAATTGCCCTGGATGAAAAATTACCCTTATGGTTTATTACAGATCCTGCTTATCCATTAAAAATTTTATCAAAACAATAAATAATTATTTAGCTAAATTTAACCTGTTTATATACAAAATTTATGAAAAATTTCAGTTTTAATCTAAGTACTACATTATATCTGGTTGGAAGTTGTATAGGAATTTCAGGATGTCAAAAAGCCCCTGAAAAATCTCAACCCAATATTTTATATATTTTTACTGATGATCAAAGTTTTAAAACAGTTAGTTGTTACCCTGAAGCATATGATTGGGTAAAAACACCAAATATTGACAGACTTGCCCGGGAGGGGATGCGTTTTTCTTCCTGTTATACAGGTACCTGGAGTATGGCTTCAAGGGCTACAGCATTAACCGGTTTACATACACATGGAATTCAATCTTTACGAATGGCAGGCCCTTATCCACAATGTGAATACGACCCGGAACAGTGTCCATTTTGGCCTTCAACTTTCCGAAAAGCAGGATATTATACTGGTATAATTGGAAAGTGGCATACCGGATCAGATGATGGTGCCGGAAGAGATTGGGATTATTCTGCTGTATGGAACCATACCTTGCCCAAAGTTTATGGAAATTATTATCTTAACCAGAAAATTAGCTTTAACGGGGCACTACCAGTTGAAGTTGGAGGTTATTCAACTGATAACTATACGAAATATGCAATTGATTTTATTACAAAAAGATCTTCAAATAAAAAACAACCCTGGTACCTGTGGTTGTGTTATGATGCCACACATTCACCTTATACCCCGGCTGACAGGCATAAAAATGAGTATCTTAAAACCCGGGTAGTCCCTGTTCCGGAAGATATTTTCCCGCCACGTCCGACTAAGCCGGAACATATGATTAATTATGGCACATGGATAAAAAATGATGATGGTTATCCGGAATATAATGGGGTTGGTTTTGATGATTTCATTCGAAAATATAACAGAGCAGTTTTAGCATTAGATGAAGGAGTAGGACAAATACTAAAAGTACTCGAAGAAACGGGACAACTTGAAAATACTTTAATTATTTATACCTCAGATCAGGGATTTGCAATTGGCCAACATGGTTTTACATGGAAATATGCCCCATATGATGCAACACTTAAAGCCCCCCTCCTTATCAGATGGCCAGGAAAAGTAATTCCTGGTGCAATATGTGACCATCCGGTTGGCGGGCATGACCTGATTGCAACTTTCTTCTCTGTAGCCGGGATAGAAATTCCCTGGAAAATGCATGGACATGACATTAGTCCAATGTTTAAAAATCCTGATTGCAAATGGGACCACCCATTAATGCTGGTAAACACTGCCAGATTATACGGGGATGACACAAATAAGGGAGAATATCCGGTTAATGGCGGAATACCCTGCTGGGTTTCTTTAAGAGAAGGAAAAATGAAATATATCAGATATTTGATTGAAAATGAAATAGAAGAATTATATGATCTGGGTACAGACCCTGAAGAATTGACCAATCTTGCATTATCCCCGGAACATCACGTATTTTTGGCAGGGTTTCGTGAGAAACTAATCAATGAATTAAAACGTACCGATGCAGGTTTTGCAGATAAAATGCCTGAAGTAAAAATATCTTTGGACAATTAAAAGATCATTGAAATATTTTACTCAATCCAAAAACTCAAATTTAAAATGTAAATAACCTTCTTCTGCACGATCATTAAAAAATGAGGTCCCGATAAACTTTACATGTTTCCCTTTTGCTGTTTTAATTACATAAACATGATTATTAGGAGGATATGTTCTGGAGCCGGGACCGGCGGGAGATTGGAACATATTTTCAAGCGGAACACTGCCGGGAACAGTTTCATATTCCGGGGGCATTGCCATTAAAACAATTACAGATATGGAATCATCCGGAATGAAAGTAGCAGAATTAATGGAACTTATTGTTACCAAATCAAAATTAACAGCTCCAAGATCATATACCCCTCCCTGACCTTTACCGCTTTTACCTCCGTTTGTCCTGAAATTTTCATAACGAATTCCCAAATCCCAGTTAAGGTCATTTGTAAAATCATTAACATCCACTAATTTATTTTCGGAAAATGAATAATATAACCAATTAAAAAGATCTTTGCTTACATTCACAACTATCTCCTCAGGATCATCATTATTAGTCTCTTTTTCTTTTTCACAACTTATTATAACTGCAGAAATAAAAACGCTCAGAAATAAGAATAGTTTTTTCATTTTTTTATTATTTAAAAGATCATATCACAACATTAAAACTTTAAATTAAGTACGCATAAGATAAACATATCAGAAAATGAACAAATTTCACGATCATTTTGTTTTGTTCCGCATACATATTCTTTTATATTTTTATATTAAATAAATTATTCTATATTATTGATTAAAAGGGGATTAAACTTTTTTTAATGAAAGTATTAATAAAATAAAAAATCTCCGGCCTGGTTCAATGCTTATAATGTCAATATTTGTTTTATAATTAAAAATATTATCAACCCCAATTGTTAAATTAATCATATCCCGGTAAAATTTGTTCATTACAGAAAACTTCCATATAGAATAGGTATTATATACATCATCGAAAAATAAACCGGTAATTTCATCCTGATTTATAAAGTCTTTTTTTCCATAAATTTTTCCATTTAAATTAATGCCAAGAGTATATGACTCCATTCTTTTAAAATAATCCAGAGAAAATGTAGCTGCATGTTTGCTTACATCTTTTAACTGTTCACCACTTTCTTTGTCTAATGCCCTGGTATAACTATAACCGGATGAAACTGTATAATTATCAGATAGTTTAGTTCTTAACAAAATATCAATCCCATAAATATTTACACTTGTAAAATTCTGGTAAGTATATTGATTTGGCGCTCCTTCAATAGGATATTCCCTTATCATATTTTTAAGGGAATTATTATAGCTAACCAGGCTTATATTAGTATTACCTGTAAGATATTCTGCAGCAAGGGATGAGTAAAAAGATTTTTCCGGGACAAGATCCTTATTTCCTTTAACAACAATGAATCCAAGATCAAAATCATAATACCTTTCTTTAATTCCGGGTGCCCTGAAACCTTTGGCTGCCGAAGCCCTATAGATCATATTGTTTTTTTTATACATCAAAGAAGCTTTCGGGGATAATGAAGTACCATATTCATTATTGAAGTCAGCCCGGGTGCCTGCGGTAAAGCTAAGGCTCCTGTTGATATAAAACTCATCCTGCAGGAAAACACTCAATATATGATTAAATTTTAAAGAATCCTGAATTCTTAATGCATACATTTGATCATAAAAATATTCTGTGCCCGTTGTAATATGATGGCTTTTATTAGTCCCCGGGGATTCTGTATTTATATCAGAAATAAATTTAGCAGTTATCTGCTGGTTATTATAAATTTTAACCTTTTCATTAGCCAGCCTTTCAAGTACATCAAAAGTATTGTATGTATCCCGGTATATACTGGCAAGTAAATTTATTTTTTTCGAATGTGTATATTTTGTTTTTATACCGCTTGAAAAATCAGTATAAAAAGGATGTTTGGGGATACCTGAGACATCAAATCTTTCTCTTGTATAATAACTAAACCGTGCATCAAGTTCCAGCTTCTCAGTAATATTAAAAATCGCTTTATTAAAAAAAGAATAGTTCACATAAGGTTCAACTGTATATAGCTCAGGTGTCTGTGGAGTGTTATCATACCCTTTTGAGCTTTTACGCACAACATCGGCAAAATAGCTGAAATTTTTATTTTTTGTACCAACATTAACCCCATTCTCTAATTCATTAAAGCGGGAAAATCGTGAATAAACATCTGATTCAAATGGAAGGGAAGGAGTTCTGGTAATTAAATTTACAACACCTCCCATAGCGCTGGATCCATATAATGAAGATAAAGCCCCCTGGACCATTTCTATTCTTTCAATATTACCTGAAACCAATCTTGAATAATCAATATTATCCCGGTTTTCGCCGGCAATTCTTTCTCCATCCATCAGGAATAAAGTATGTTTAGCAGGTGTGCCATGCATTCTGAAAGTTAATCCTCTTCCTTCATTATAAAAATCAATTCCAGGTCTTATACTGTTAATTATTTCTGCAACATTGGTAAGTCCGGTAGCCGTCATTTGCCTGGATGAAATTATTTGAGTTGGTAAAGGAACATTTTTTAACAACCTTTCACTTCTGACAGCTGTAACAACAACTTCATCCATATTAATAAGCTGTCGTTCCATTTTAATAATTAGTGTATCCCTTATTGAGGTACTTGTCCGGTATAATTTTCCTGAATAGCCAACAAAAGATAATTCCAATGAAACTGTATCAATTTTTGAAACACGTACTTCAAAAATTCCTTTCTGATTTGATAATGTAAAACTGTTTGTTTCTTTTACCTGGATTGTTGCGTAAGGGATTGGTAATAAATCAGAAGAATCAATAATCCGGCCTATTATAATATTCTCATTGACTTGAGCACAAATAAAATTAGTTCTCTGAAAAAGTCCACTAAAAATCAACAGCGCTATAAATATTAGTCTCTTTAAACCTTTCATTCAATATTTTTTAGAAAACAGTTGAAATTTAAAGAGATATTATTTATTTGAATGGTATAAATGCTATTATTTATGGTATTTTTTATGAACCGTTTTAAAATGCCCCGGGGTAATTTTATGATATTTTTTAAAAACTTTAGTAAAATACGAATCATCACAAAAGTTAAGCTTATATGCTATTTCAGAAGAAGAAAGATCAGTATTCATCAGATACTTTCTTGCCTCGGACATCAATTTATTTAGTATTAATTTTTTGGGACTTATATTTAAATTAGATTTTATTACAGCATTTAATCTTACTTTTGAAATAGCCAGGGTATCAGCATAAAATCCGACATCATGCTGAAAATGTAGCTTTGTTTCGAGAAGTTTTGAAAATCGAATAATTATCTCATTATTATTTTGATCAAAGTATTCCGGATTTTTATATTTCAGATCAATTATTTTAAGAAAAAGAATATTAATATATGAACGAATTACAGAAGGGGAAGAGCTACTACTATTAATATAATATTCTTTAAAAATTAAAGAAAATACTTCAGGGAATTCAGAGGAATATTTACCTGCTTTTAAAACCAGTGCATATATTTCCCGTGCAATATCTCCGGAAGTTGCATAAGTTTTTAATAAAGATGTCAGGGGATACTCTTCTGTATAAAAATCCTGGCAGAATAAAACGATAAACCCTTTTATCCCCTGAGGCTGAAAAAGGTATTCTTTATATGGAGGGATCAGGATTAATGAATCTTTTCCAACCAGATAGTTATTCTTATTAATAAATAAATTTCCATTGCCATTATTAATAAAAATTAGAGCATAAAAGTCAATAGCATGTTTTTCAAGAAATTGAGGATAATCCTGATAAAATTCAGAAATATCGAAAATACAGAAGCTAAATAGTTTAAATTTTCGAAAAATGTTGAAATGGTAAATTTTTTTATTTGAATTTTTGTTTATCATATTCAACAAAATAATTCTACAAAATTATCAAAAAAAACCGGAGGCCTGTTATTAATAAACTTAAACCAGGTAATCTTGTTTGAAATTTAACAAAAATTCAGGCTTAAATATTTTTGCTGTTTTTTTAATTATAGTTAGGTTTGCGATTTATTTTTAGTTTTATGTCTGAATCGAGTCGTGAAGAAAAGAATGCTGCGTTACTGGTTGCCTCACTAGCCTCATTTTTAGCCCCTTTTATGAGTTCTTCCATTAATGTTGCTTTACCTGTTATTAGTACTGCATTTAAAGCTGATACCGTTCTTACAACCTGGATTGCAACTTCTTATTTATTGGGATCTGCAGTTTTTTTAATTCCTTTTGGCAGGGCTGGTGATATTTTGGGAAGGAAAAAGATTTTTCTATATGGGATAATTCTTTTTACTATTGCTTCTTTTTTGTGTGGTTTAGCAAATACTATTAATATTTTAATTCTATTCAGAGTATTTCAATCGATTGGCAGTGCCATGATTTTCGGTACGGGTATGGCGATTTTAACTTCTGTTTTTCCATTGAATGAGAGAGGAAGGGCTATGGGAATAGCGGTTGGGGCAACTTATACCGGATTAACATTAGGCCCTTTTGCAGGTGGATTATTAATTAAATATCTGGGCTGGAGAAGTGTTTTTTTCTCTATGGTACCATTGGGAATTATTGCAGTTTATTTTGTCATAAAAAAATTGAAAAAAGAATGGTCAGACGCCAAAGGTGAAAAATTCGATTGGGCAGGATCGCTCCTATATGCAGTTTCATTAATTCTTATAATGTACAGCTTTTCTTTATTACCGGAATTTCGTGGTGTTATTTATTTACTTTCGGGCTTTATAATTTTAGTCCTATTTGTGGTATATCAATTAAAAATCCCCTTTCCTGTTTTTGAATTAACATTATTCCAGAACAATATAACTTTTCGATTCTCAAATCTTGCGGCTCTGATTAACTATAGCGGGACTTTTGCAACAAGCTTTTTGCTTAGCTTTTATTTTCAGAAAATACGTGGTATAGATGCAAGGGAAACCGGAATGATCCTTGTTTCATCGCCATTTATAATGGCAACTTTATCACCATTTGTTGGTAAACTTTCAGACAGAATTGAACCCCGGATTCTTGCTTCTATTGGCATGGCGATTAGTTCCCTGGGATTATTTCTTTTCTTTTTCATCTCAGATGAAACAAAAATATTCATGATGGTTTTTTTACTTCTGTTTATGGGACTCGGATTTGCTTTATTTTCCTCACCAAATACAAATGCAGTTATGAGTTCGGTTGAAAAGAAATATCTTGGTATTGCATCCGGTTCACTGGGAACTATGCGTATGATTGGTCAGATGTTCAGTATGGGGATAGCAATGATGCTTTTTTCTTTTTTTATTGGTAAAACAGAAATAAATCCATCAAATCTTGTCCAGTTATTAAAAGCTATCAAAGTCGCCTTTGGCATAAATTCAATTTTATGTTTTATTGGAATTTTTGCATCCCTTGCAAGAGGAAAAATAAGAACTTAGCCTCAATTAAAGTAATAGTTTAAATCAGAATCAATATTTCTCTGTTAATTACAATAATATTTAAGAATTTGACGGGAGTTCCAGGCCATATCCCTGTTGTTTATCAGCCTGCTTTAATTTCAGGGCAAGAAAAACAGAGATCAGCCCACAAATTACAAGTGTAAGTATAGGAATAAGATAATCATAGGACATTTCACCGGCACGAATCGCATCCAGGTTTTTTCTATTTGCAAAATCAAGAAGTGCCCCGATACCCCAATAAAATAAAAGTAATCCCCAATTTTGTATAGTAAACATAGTTGCATAAGCAGTACCAAGTCTGTTTTCTTCAACTATTTTAGCAACCGAAGGCCACATGGCCCCCGGTACCAGAGAAAAAGCAATACCCAGGCTTAGGAGGCCCAGATAAGCTATAAATATGTTACTTGATAATGAGAGTGAAATATGTGCAAAAATTAGAAGGAATGAACCCATAATCATTAGTGTGGCAGCCTTCCCTTTTCTATCAATGTAACTTCCAAAAACGGGAGTAAAAATTATGGTCCCCAGGGGAATAAGAGCAGCAGTTTTTGGTCCGTTTGTAAGCCAGACACTAATAGTTTGTCTCTTAAGATAGACAGCAAGTATAAAAAGGGTCAAAATAGTCAGGCGGGCAATGATTTTTTGATTTATTTTTTTAAGATTATTCGGAATAATTGTGATGCTTAACGCAAAAATAAAGATAAAAATATAAACTAAAGCATTACCAAAAGCACCATTGCCAAGAAAACTGACAGAAGCTTCAACAGGCAAAGAATAACTAAAGCCAAATTTATTAACAAGAAGATCGGGGGCATATTGAATAAAAGGAAATACTGCCGAATAGAATGCCACACAAAGCAGAGTAATATAAATAAAAGATTTGTCTGTAGCCAGTTTAAGCAGGTCCGTTATTTTAAACTCCTCCTTACTCTTTTTATCATCATCTGTTTCTATTATTCCGAGTTGTTTATCAATTTTCACATCAAAAAACAGATAAATAATAAACATTATCATGCTTAAGCCAATAAGGACTGCCGCAAAAGTAACTGCCGGAGAAACAGAATCTCCGGCAATATCTAATGAAATAGCAATAGCCAGGGCAGACCCGAGCCTTCCAAACCCCATATTTAAAGCCATGGCAAGTGCCAGTTCAAAACCTTTAAACCATTTAACAACAGCCCTTAGAACAACCACACACACAACTTCAAGTCCTGTTCCAAACATTATTCTCCCTGTAATTAGACCGGCCAATAATGTTGACTTTTCATATCCAAAAACTCCTGCCGCCGTAATTGCAGAAATTAATCCCCCAAGAGTGGCAAGGCCTCCAAAAACTAAACCAGCCAAACGAATACCCCATTTGTCTAAAATAATCCCACCGATAATAATCATTCCAAAAACATTGGCAATAGTGGTTAAACCAATCATTCTGCCATATTCTTCACTAGTGAAGCCAAAATCTGTTTCGACCAAATCTTTTAATCCTGAAAAAAAATCCTGAAAATAATATGTTGAAAACATAAGTCCGCTAACTAAAAACAAGACTAACCATCTAATTGAAGGAGTATCACGTAAGGTTTTTGCAGTTACTGTATTCATAAAAGTATTTTTAATGTCATTATTTATTATACTGTTACAAGTGAGGTATTAATTGTTTTAATCCGCTTTTATCCAAATTGAGAAATAAGAATTTAGATTTTGAGGAGAAATAAATTTTTAATAAATCCTTAAAATATGATTGAAAAAGATTGATTGTGATATTTGAAAAAATGGGGCCCGGCTGGAAACAAATATATCTTAAGTTTCTAAATATCTCCCAAGGCATATTTTAAATGTTTAAAAACCAGGCAGTAAAATAAATAATTGTAATTATTTTAGCAAATGTAAAAAGAAATTTATTTACTATCTTTTAATTATGGATTACAAAAATGGAATAATTCCAGTAAGGAATCCTGATTATATTTAGTTTTATTTTTTTTTACAAAATCCCCAATCTCGTATCCATTCTGTTTGAAAAGATTTACAATTTTATTAGTTCCCTGTGGTACAAGCATCAAGGGATTTTTGTCAAACTGCACAAAAAATTGATCAGGTTTTTTAATAATAGAAGGCGGGACATAATCCTGATATCCTGCTGCCGGTTTTTCAGGCTGATATTCTCTGACCCTTTTTAAAAATAAACTACAACTTCCTTTGTATAACTGTAGAAAATATCCTCTTTTAAAATCATCTTTTTCAGAATAAATAGCATATTTAAAAATTTCATTTGGCAGGCTTAAATAAATACTATCAATATTCCCTTTATTTTCCAGGATAAGATATTCATCACTCTCATCTTTTTTCAGTTCCATTTCATCAAACATTGCATTATAACGTAATACACCTTTAACAGGTGTTTCATTATCTCTAAAATAAATAAAAGCTTCGGAAAAATTAGGATTTTCGTACGGGGTACCATTAACATGATTGAAAAATGACTGGTCCCGTCTTCTTGCATTCAGATATTCCTGATAGAAGTTATTCAGGCTGACATCTATCTGGGAATAAATATTCTGTATGAAAACAAAAAGGCTTAAAATATATAGAAAGGCTTTCATAAGTATAAATGTTTATTTATATTAACATGTGAGGATTATGAAACGTAAAAGATCTTATTAATAATTCACTTTTATTTCTCAAAGTTATTGACATATCTTTATATATCAAAGAGAATACCATTTTTAAAATTATTATATAATTTCAGGAATTTTTATTTCCCGGAATGTTAAAAATAATATTCCCGAAAATATATTTATACAGCTAAAATTAATACTTTACGAAAATCAAATAATTATCTTTTCGAATTTAATAATATTATGGAAATAAACGCACCATTGATTTATAAGGCATCAGGCGAGCAGGAAGTATTTTCTCCTGAAAAGCTTGCTAATTCATTAAGACGGGCGGGTGCCGGTGATAAAGCAGTTGATTCAATAATATCGGAAATCAATTCATGGGTTTATGAAGGCGTTTCTACGAAAATGATTTATAAAAAGGCTTTTAAACTTCTTACATTACATAAAAACGGATTAGCAGCAAGATATAGCCTTAAAAATGCAATTATGGACTTAGGGCCGACAGGCTATCCCTTTGAGTATTTCGTTGGTCATATAATGCAAAGTAAAGGTTTAAAAACCGAAGTTGGACAGTTCCTGGATGGCAAATGTGTCAAACATGAAGTGGATGTTATTGCCAGCGGTAATAAATTCCGATATTTTATTGAATGTAAGTATTATAATAGTCAGGGTAAATATGTTGATGTTAAAGTTCCTATGTATATTCGTTCCAGATTTGAAGATATAGTAGAAAACCTTAAATCATGTCCTGATTATAAAGATTTTAAATTTCAAGGCTGGATTGTTACAAATACAAGATTTACCACAGATGCTATTGATTATGGAAAATGTGTTGGTTTAAACCTGCTTGGCTGGGATTATCCAAAGGGTAATAGTTTAAAGGAAATAATAGAAATAGAAGATCTTTTCCCACTCACTGTATTAACAACCATTCCAATGCATGTTAAACATAAATTACTGGAAAAAGGTATTGTTTTGTGTAAACAAATTTATGATAAACCTGAAATTCTTGATAAATATGATTTAAGTTCAGCTAAAACGAAAAAAATAATGGAAGAGTTATTTGATCTCTTCCATTATAAATCTTCGTAATAATTCAAAGGAAAATTATGGTTTACTTAAACCCTTTCTAAATTTATTTTTTAAGTACTGCTTTTAATACTTTATCCTTATCCAGTTTCTTTGTACAGAAAAACCAGTCATGGCATGTAATATCTTCATCTTTCGATTCCATACGTTCTTTTGCAACTCCACATGAACCGGCAGTTGGAACAATCACATCATCTCCGGGGCGCCAGTCGGCAGGTGTGGCAATAGAAAATGCATCAGCTGCTTTTAATGCAATCAATACTCTGTAAAGCTCATCAAAGTTACGCCCAAGACTTAAAGGATAATAAATAATCGTTCTTATAATACCCTTAGGATCAATAAAGAAGACCGCTCTTACTGCTTTAGTAGTACTTTCTCCGGGCTGGACCATGCCATATTTATTAGCAACTTCCATAGAAATATCCTCAATCAATGGAAATTTCACCTCAATATCTTTCATCCCTTTAAATTCAATCTTTTCTTTTATGGTACGCAACCATGCTATATGGCTATATAAACCGTCAACAGAAAGTCCTACCAGTTTACAGTTTGCTTCTTCAAATTTTTCCTCCATATGGGCAAATGTCATAAATTCGGATGTACAAACCGGTGTAAAATCGGCCGGATGGCTAAATAAAATAACCCATTTGCCGGAATAATCCTGGGGAAATTTAATATTCCCCTGCGTTGTAACAGCAGTAAATTCAGGTGCTTTTTCACCAATACGCGGCATTGCATAAACTTTATTTTCTTCCATAATTAAAATGTTTAAATGATTAATATTATAAAAATAAGATTGACATAATATCTAATTAATTATTTCACTTTTGAGGGCCATCTTCATTAATAAAATTTCCAATAATCTGAATCCTGACATCCTCTACAATAAAGCCGGGAATTTCTTTCTTCCTGAAATAAGCATTTAATAAGTTGTCCAGCTCTTCATCAAAAAAATCCTCAATCCTTTCTGATCCTAAACAATACAAATGATGATGTTTTTTTAAAATAACATCATATCTCATCGCATCTTTTTCAGTTTTTACTTTAGTAACAATACCTTTTTCAATAAATGTATCCAGGGTACGATAGACCGTGCCAATAGCAATGCTGGGATGATGATCCTTTATAAAATCAATTATGATGTCGGCAGTCGGATGCATATCGAGATTATGCAAAGCATCAAGAACAGCAAGCCGCTGGGGAGTGATTTTTAAACTTTTATTAATAAGGATATTTTTATAATTGCTCAACGAATTCATCTCAATTCTTATTTGAGTATCATTCTCATTTAATAAAAAGCAAATATAATAATTATTCTTATTTAGAACAAATTTATATTGAAAAAAATATTTATATGGACTGATTATTCTTCGCCCAGTCTTTTGAGGCGTTTTCCAAGTTTTTCAATGGCTTGTTCAATAGTTTGTTCGGGACGGATAATATTATAATCCCCCCAGAATTCAGGATCTTCAAAATCGCTGACTTTTTCTACCAATATTTCATCAGGTTTTGTGCTTTCCCTGAATTTATATTTGATAATATTTGAGGCATCCATATCTGTAACAGCCATTTCAGACATTACAAAATAATTAGACCTGAATAGCCGCCGGTCCCATCTACATCTGAAGTGTGCTTCAGACCGTGCATAATTTAACACCCATCTGTTTCCGGCAAAACGATAATTTACCCGATAATCTCCATATACAACATCAACCTTCATATTTGCAGGTTTTTTAATTATCATATATTCTGCAGCTTTATTAATACCAATTTGGCTCAGGCTAAATTCAACGGCAATGAGTGCTTTTGTTTCAATATCAATAAAAAAATATCCTTTATAAAGAGGAAGGTTAACATTTTTTTTCTGCTCAAAAGCAACAATATAAGCAGTCCGTTCATCAATTGTTGTTGATCCGGCTAATTCATAGTCATAATACTCAAGTACTTCACCTGACATTATATCTCCCGGATGTCTGGCAATATCTAACATAAAAATATAATAAGGGCCTCCCTGAAGTTTAAAAAGTACAGTGTCCATGCGTGATACATCCTGACTTTTCCTTCCCTTATAAATTTTAATCCTGTCGGAATCAAATGTTTTTCCATATCCGGATTTATAAACATCAAAAACAGCTTCAGAAACAGCAACATAATTTCGATTTTGCCTTATGGTTTCACGATAAAATGCTGTTAGCATAAGTGGATTATTTCCATAATTTGGTGTGATATTCCGCAAAACATCTCTTATAAGATTAACCGGGTCCACTTTACGGATTTCTACTTCTTCCAGTACATATGATGTTGGTTCAAGGAATAGTTTATTATCAAATCTGCTAAGAAAACTAAAAGGCAATGTCAGGGTTTTGTACCCCAGGCTGGATATTTGAAGTTCCGCATTCCGATATGAGGAAGGAATTTTAATAAGGAATTCTCCATCTGAATTTGTTACTGTCCCGATATTGGTCCCATTAACAACAAGACTTGCAAAACTTAAAACTTTATTAGTTTTGGCATCATAAACTATCCCCGAATAATCATTATATACAGTATCCTGCGAATTTTCTGAAATATATGGAGCATAACTTTTATTATTCCTGATTTCTGCCTTAACATTAAAAAAATTAATCACAAATATGAAGGCAGAGATGCTAAAAATATGTTTTATAATTGTTGTTTTCATGATTACTAATTTTAAACAAAACCCTGTGCAAAGTTACTAAAAACTAAGTAGATAAAAGAAAGGTATATATTATATCACTTAACCTGAAATGTTAAATAAATGTTAAATAATAATAAACATAATAAGCTGATAAATTGTTCAATAATTCTAATTAATTTAACCTGGAAAGAAATTTAAAAGAATTTTCATGGGAAAAATTTATGCTATTGGAGAAAGCACCGTAGATCTAATTATTAAAGACGGTTTCCCCCGGGAAATTAAACCTGGCGGGGCTGTTTTAAATGCCTGTGTCAGCCTTGGGCGATTAAAAACAGATGTAAATATTATTACAATGACAGGTAATGACAGACTAGGAAAAATGATTAAAGCTTTTCTTACGGAGAATAATGTCAATACATTGTATATGAATGAGTTTATTGGAAATACCCGACTTGCATTAGCTTACCTCGATAAAAATAATAATGCAGATTATTCATTTTATCAGGACCCTGCACATATTTTCAATGTCAAAATTCCTGAATTTAATTATGGGGATATTCTCCTTCATGGCTCATCATTTTCTTTTAAGGAAGAAAATCAAGGATTGTTAAAAAATCTGATTTTTGCCTGTAAAAATAAGAATGTGCTAATATATTATGACCCTAATTATCGAAAATCATATAATAAAAGGCGATCGGAAATTCTTCCCCGGATTTTTTACAATTTTGAGAATGCTCATATTATTAAAGGTTCTGATGAAGATTTTATGTCAATTCTGGGTACTGATAATTTAGAAAACACGTTTAATGAAATTCAAAAAACAGGTGAAAAAATTCTAATATATACCATGGGAGCCGGAGGTGCATATTTAAAATCCCGGAAAACGGAGTTATTTGTCCCTTCAAAGAAAATTGACCCTGTTAGTACTATTGGTGCCGGGGACACTTTCAATGCAGGGATCATATATGGTTTAGCCACCAGGTCAGTTGTTCCGGAAGATTTATCAAAAATAAAAGACAACGAGTGGGAAGAAATACTACAAAGGGCAGTTGACTTTGCTGTTGAAGTTTGTTTAAGTATGGACAATTATATATCCGGAACCAGATTAAAATTTTAATATGCCCATTTAAGATACATTGAACCCCAAGTAAAACCTCCTCCGAATGCTGAAAGAATGATATTATCCCCTTTTTTTAATTTAGGTTCCCATTCCCATAAACAAAGTGGTATTGTAGCTGCTGTTGTATTTCCAAAATGCTCAATATTGATCATTACTTTTTCTTTTTCCAGGTTCATTCTTTTGGCAGTAGCTTCAATTATCCTCATATTGGCCTGATGTGGTACCAGCCATTGTATATCATTGGATGTCAAATTATTTCTTTCCATAATTTCAATTGATACATCGGCCATTTTTGATACAGCTACTTTAAATACTGTTTGACCTTCCTGGTAAACAAAATGCTCTTTTCTATCAACAGTCTCATGGGATGCCGGCCGTAATGAGCCGCCTGCTTTAAGGTGCAGATACTTAGACCCTGAGCCGTCCACTCCGAAAATATTATCAATAATTCCATTTTCATCATCGGAAGGTTTTAGCAAAACTGCTGCTGATGCATCTCCAAATAATGGACAAGTTGTTCTGTCAGTATAGTCTGTAAGGGTTGACATTTTATCCGCCCCTATCACAATAACATTTTTATATGATCCTGATTGAATAAAACGGTTACCTGTTTCAAGGGCAAACAAAAAACCTGAACATGCTGCCAGAAGATCATAACCCCAGGCATTTACAAGGCCGGCTTTATAACATACAAGATTAGATGTTGAAGGGAACATCATATCGGGGGTAATGGTTGCACAAATGACCAGATCAATATCTTTTGGATTTGTTCCGGTTTTTTTCAGTAATGCTTTTACTGCTTCTGCAGCCATATCAGAAGTAGCTTTGTTCTTATCTTTGAGTATACGTCTTTCTTTTATTCCGATTCGTTGCATGATCCACTCATCGGATGTATCAACCATTTTACTAAGCTCATCATTTGTAAGACGATATTCAGGGACCCATCCCTGAACACCTTTAATAGCTGTTCTGATTTTTTCCATTATCCAAAGCTGATTTTATTTTTTCATTTAATTCTGATCCACTTACTTTTGCAGCCTGAAGGATCATGTTTTTTATGGCAATTGGCCCGGAAATTCCATGCCCTACAAATACCGGTTTATTGATACCAAGAATTGGCGTGCCTCCAAAGTGTTCATAATTAAAAGTTTCAAAAAAATCATCAGTAATTTTTCTCTTTTTAATTAAACGATAAAAACCTTCAGCTTCTTTAAGTATGATATTTCCAACAAATCCATCACATACAAGAACTTCAGAGGCAGAATTATAGAAAAGATCCATTCCTTCCACATTTCCAATAAAATTATAATCAGTTGAATCTTTCATGATCTGAAAAGCAGACTTTGCAATAAGATTACCCTTTTCCTCTTCTTTTCCAATATTGATCAAACCAACCCTGGGATTATCCACATTAAAAATACTGTTCGAATAAGCAGCGCCCAATATGCCATATTGATATAGAACGTCGGGCCTGCTATCAACATTCAAACCTACATCAAGTAAAACACTGGGGATGCCTTCCATATTAGGAATGATCGCAGCAACTGCAGGGCGGATTATACCAGGGAGTGAATTAATTACCTTTATTGCACCAATCATAATGGAACCGGTACTACCTGCGCTACAAAAGGCATCAATTCTGTCTGCTTTAAGCCAACGAAATCCTTTTACAATACTGGAATCGGCATTTCTTGTAAATGCTTTCAAAGGTTGTCCATCCATTGCATTAGCTTCAGTGCAATGGATTATCTCCATATTTTGAAGACTTACATTATTTTCTTCAGCTGTTCGCAAAATTAATTCACGATCACCAAAAAGTATTAACTGAATATCATCAGATAATTCTGTACTGGCAAGGGAAGATCCGATTAACGGACTAGCAGGAGCAAAATCTCCCCCCATAATATCTATGCCAATCTTCATTTAAAAAGTTTTGAGCGGAAGGATAGCATATTACTATTTTGATCCTGAATCCTTCTCAATTACAAGTTTCCCTTTATGATAAAGATTTCCATCAACATAATATGCTTTGTGCCTTTCATGTACTGTACCTGTTGTTTGACATACAGATAAAGCCGGTTCTTTAAGATGGTCATGGCTTCTTCTTTTATCTCTTCTTGTTTTTGAAGTTTTTCTTTTTGGATGTGCCATTGTTTTTAAATTAAATTAGTTTAAAATATCTTTTAATTTATCCCAAACAGGATTTGTTTCTTCAATTTCACGAGAATGTTTCTTTAATAATAAAATCATTTCAGGATTACACTTCAAATTACCTTCATTATCAGCAGGATGCACTTTTTTTATGGGAATATTCAGGGCTGCGAACTCATAAATAAATTGTGATATATCCAATTTAGTTTCATTCCCGGAAATTATAATCACATTATGGCTAATCTCTTCGAAATGTTCGCCAAAGCGAACATAGAGCCTGTCGCATGTATCTATGTTATAATCAAATATCTCGAGGCATCTGTCACACATAATCTTTATTGTTCCTGAAATTTGAAAAACAAGTTCCAGAAAAGTATTTTTTTTGTTTAAATTAACATGTATTTTAATACTTCCCCCATAGATATCAGGATTTCCAAATTGTTCAAAAAACAAATCGTCAGCCTGAAAATCAAATTCATGCATCCCTTCATCTAAATTGCTGAAGGGAATAAAGTAATCCTTCAGTATCATCAAAATACCTCAGTTTTTTTTGACGAGCAAAAGTATAAATTAATATTTGAAAAAAAAATAGATTTTCTAAGGAAGTCTTAAAATGTAAATTCGTTCACTGTTAAATTAGTGATACATAGAAGATTTTCAAAGATGTGGGCTATGCGGGATTCGAACCTGCGACTTCTACCCTGTCAAGGTAGCACTCTAAACCACTGAGTTAATAGCCCTTATTTTACAAATATACTAAAATTACATTTTTAATTCATTTTTGCCAGAATTACACTTCTTGAATCAGGATTATTTAATTTTTTTAAGTCTCTGGTCCTTATTGTGTATGTTAATGCAAAATAAAATAATTTTGTTTTCTCAAAATCAGAATAATTTACTGCTTGTCCGAAATCAGTTCCAACAAAGTTTTTGTTTAAAAAATCCTGCGGATAATATTTAAATTTTATATTAACCCCGCCGGGTAATTGTAAGCCAAGAAATAAAGATGGCATTAAACGCTTTGTGCGATTGCTGAACCATTCACTATATTTTAATTTTGAATTCGAAAATTTTCGTTTTTGTTTATAATGGAAAAACAATTCGCCCTCAGCGCCACTATAAAAATAATAATTCCGGTTGAATGACCCAATTTTAAAAGAAGCAGGAATTCCCAGCGAATATACTCTTCTTGTTTCCTTATATTCATCAAACTTATTTTTAAAGCCAACATTTCGCAGGCCAAGTCCGGTATAAAACCCTAAATTATTATTAAAGTCAAAATGTCTGAAACTTCCAAAATGGAAAAACATTGAAAATCTCATTTTTGCAGGTATGTCATATCCATTATAAATTACGTCAGCAAATGAAAATATAAGTTCCCCTCCATTTTCGGTATAAGTTTCCTGTGCCTTAAGATTTTCTGTTCCAATAAATAATATACATGTTATTAGGAACCATATTTTTATAATTGCCCAATGGTTGAATGATTTATGTATAAAAGAAATATTTTTTGTAATCATAATTTAATATTTTAATCATTTTTAATTCTGCCAAGGACTTTATCAGCAACATGTTCTCCAATAGATAATGATGCAGTTGCAGCAGGAGACGGTGCATTAAGCACATTAACCGACCATTCATTTTCAGCAAAAAGAAAATCATCCAAAAGATTTCCATGCCGGTCACAAGCCTGTGCCCTTACACCTGCACCACCAGGTTCAATATCATCTTTTTTTATATCAGGAATAAGTTTTTGAAGAGCTCTTGTAAAAGCTGCTTTTGAGAATGATTTGTAATACTCATTAAGCCCCATCCGGGTGTAGGTGATCATTACTTTTTGGAAACCTGGCCATGAAAGGGATGACCATAAATCCTTCATAGAAATATCAGTTTTTTTATAACCCTCCCGCTTAAATGCAAATACAGCGTTAGGCCCGGCTTCAACACCTCCTTCAATCATTCTTGTAAAATGCACCCCAAGAAATGGAAATCGCGGGTCAGGAACAGGATAAATAAGATTTTTTACCAGATATTGTTTTTCAGCTTTGAGTTTATAGTATTCACCTCTAAAAGGAATTATTCTTACACCGGGATCTTTGATCATCATTTTTGCGACCTGGTCAGAATGTAACCCGGAAGTATTAACAAGTAATTTTGCCTTAATGGTACTATTTGAGGTTTCTATAAATATACTTTCTTTATTATTATTTATAGCGACAACTTTTTTATTTGTCAAAACAGAAGCTCCATATTCATTTACAATGATTTCTGCAATTTTATTACATATAGTTTTATAGTTAATTATCCCGGTATAAGGTATAAAAAGAGCTGCTATTCCGGCTGAATAGGGCTCAAATTCATGGATTTGACCTTTATTCAATTTCTGAATCTTTGAAAGTCCGTTCTTAATCCCTCTGTCATACAGATTTTCCAAAGCTGCTAATTCATTTTCTTCAACTGCAACAATTAGTTTTCCACATAAATCATAGTGAATATCATATTTCCTGCAAAAATCAATAAGATAATTATATCCCCTGAGGCAATTAATAGCTTTATGGCTTCCGGGTTTATAATAGATACCCGAATGAATTACCCCGCTATTATTACCAGTTTGATGTGTTGCAATTTCATTTTCTTTCTCAAGAATACAAAGTTTAATAGAACGATCGCGTTCCATAATTCGGAGAGCAGTTGACAGGCCTACTATTCCTCCGCCAATAATACAAACATCATAAATCATAATAAATACTTCTGGAAATATAATCTTCAATTATTTTGTCATATTCTGTTATAAGCTTCTGTAAAATAAAATTCTTGACAAGCATCCTTTTCCCATCAATTTGCGAAACAGGTAATATTTTGGGAGAAGTACCTGAAATAAAAGCGCTTTCGGCATTAATAACATCTGAAGTTTTAAAAGCTTTTTCTACTATTTCCAAATTCTGTTCTTTACAGATCTTAAAAATATATTTTCTTGTAATACCTTGTAAAATAATATTTTTAGGTGCAGTAAAAATGGTATTACCCTTTATTATAAAAAAATTTGACTGGCTTCCTTCGGTTACTATACCTGAATCATTTACAAGAAGAATTTCAAACACTTCATTTTTTTCTTTAATTTCTGTTATTTTGGATTTAAAATCAGGCCTCCAGCTTTTTACATTAGGATTAGGCCTGTGAAACTGATATGTTAAAATATCAACCCCAAAACTGTAATCATTCTGATCAGGATATGTATAAGGGACAGGATAAGCAAAAAAGTAGTTGCTTCTTTTATCTTTTTCAAAATGAAAAACAAGTTTTATATTTCCAACTTGCAATTTATTGGCATTAACCAGGTTTTTCAGATTATCTCTAAGAGTATTCTGATCATACCAGATTTTCAGGCCTGATAGTTCGGCAGATCTGGAAATTCGGGTAAAATGGTCTTCAAAAAAAAGAATTTTTCCTCTATAAATCCTTGCTACTTCATAGATATTCTTACCTTTATTAAGAAATTGTGAGTTAAATCTTACCGAAGACCTAAGATAATTATTTATTATAAAATATCTGCCAAGAATTTCTTTCATTTACATTATCAAATTTTAAATAAATTATTTTATAGAATTAATGATTTTAAGACTATTTTTAAAATTATTTTTAAAAGAATTTATTGCCGGATAGTAGAAGGAATTATTTAAACAATTACATTAAGACCTTTGTGTTTTACTTTATAAATTAATTCATTTTTTTGAATTCTTTCAGGCTCTCCATCAATGTGAATTACATTATTTTCTTCATATGTTTTTATTATTACATTTTTTACTTTTCTTCGGATCACATAATCACTTTTATCAATTTTTCCAAAAAATAAATAAAATGCCAAAAAGAACCCCTTCCATTTAGGAAATTTACGGATTACAACAAGGTCGAGTGTACCATCAGATGCAGAAGCACCTGGCGCAATAACAAAGTGATATCCATATTGTGAAATATTTGCAATATTAATAAAAAATGCTTCGGTTTCAATTTTTTCTTTATCAATTATTATAATATATTTTTTTGCAACATATTTTCTAAATACCAGCATAAAGCTGAAAACATAAGACAGAAACCCTCTTGTATCAAATTGTGTAAAAGCTAATCCGGTTTCAGCATCAAATCCTATTCCTGAAGTACAAAAAAAAGGTTTGTCATTAACAAATCCGACATCAATTTTAATTACATTTCTGTTTATAATTTTTTTTACAGCACCGGATATATTTAGAGGAATATTAAAATGCCTTGCAAAACCATTACCTGATCCCATAGCGATTATAGCGAGTTTGGTTTCTGAAAACATTAATGCCCTGGCTACCTCACTTATGGTACCATCACCTCCAACAGCAACAATTATATCTGCTCCCTGTTTTTGTTCAAAGCAGGCAATATCATACGCATGTCCCTGATATAATGTATAAATCTTTTTATAGCTATATTTATTTTTATCACCGAAATATTTATCAATGATTTTTTCAGCTTTTTGTTTATTACGGCCACCAGAAATTGGATTAATGATAAAAACACCGGAAATCATCGTTTCAAAAAATCATTTGTTGTAAGTTGAAGCAATGCTTTTGCATAATTATTCCATTTTTCACTATCATTCCCTGAGTTTTCAATAAACCGGCCTGAACTATTATCATAGATCAATTCGGTGGAATCATTAAAAAAGCCATATCCGTTATTAAAAGTATAATATGCAAATCCGGTATTTAAGGTATTAAAAATATTATTACTGTATTTGTATCCCGAATTGTCGAATCCAAACTGGCTTAATAAAGTGGCAGGCAAATCTGTCTGTGATGAATATTTAGCATTTTCACCTGGTTCTTTGAGTAAGGCCCCGCCAAACCATAACATGGGAATTGCAAATTTTATCCTTGAATGGCCCGGGGTATTTCCCGGACTTCTTGAACCATGATCTGCAACAATTATTACAATCGTATTTTCATACCATGGTTTTTGTTTTGCCTGTCTAATAAATTCACCCAGACAATGATCAGCAAAATAATAAGCATTTCTACTCAGCTCATCTCTCCCGGAAGTACCAAAAACCGGTTCAAAAGGAACATCAAAAGGCTCATGGCTGCTTAAAGTAAAAACCGATACAAAAAAAGGTTCACTTATGTTATCCAAATCATTCAGGATCCTGTCATAAACATAATTATCAGGAATTCCCCATTTTTGTTTCTGCAAGGCACGTGGAAAGTTATTAATATCAATAATGTTTTTTAAAGACTCTCTGGTAAAATATGACCTGAAATTTGCAAAATCCAGGTTACCACCATAATACATAGAAGTAGAATATCCATTTTTTGAAAAAGGGTCCATTAAAAAAGGCAGGTTTTGTGTTTTAGAAGGATAATTCATTATTGAACTTAGGGGTTGCGATGGAAATCCACTAAATAAACTAACAAGGCCTTTATCCGACCGGTCACCATTAGCAAAAAAATTTGTAAATACAATGCCTTCACCACAAAGTTTATTCAGCTCGGGAGTAAGCCCTGTTTCACCACCAAGAGGCTCAATAAGTTTATTTGAAAACCCTTCAAGAATTATAAATAGAACATTTGCCTCATTTTTTATAATTTTTTCATGATTTGAATTCAATTCGGGATATAAATCTTTATAGAGTTTATCAGCATCTTCATCAGGCATAAAATTAAATGCAGAAATCAACTCTTTTTTTTCAGTGACAGAATAAATAGTATTCCATAAAACGTTTATTGCACTATGATTTGCGAACCTGTTTGAATGAAAATATACGGAACCAAGATTCATGGTAGCTATTCCCAATCCGCCCCTTGCCGGAAGAATAAGTAAAAAAGTGAAAACTAAACTTAGAACTGAGCTTATCCATTTATTTCTTTCAGTATTAATGCTCTTATTCTTAATAAGTTGTAAATATACAAAAGTGAAAAAATAGATCAGGATTCCAAGGAAAGCAAAACTAATTATTAACTCACCAATATTGACTGATGCTAAAGCTTCCCCTGGTGTTTTGAGATATAATACAGGAGTTATATCAAGTTTAAAACCCCAATATGAATAAAGCTCCATATCAACAATACCAAGAAATAAAACTATAAAGAGCATTATATATACATAATAGTCAATAATTTTAAAAAGAAATTTATTATTGAAAAATAAACCTCCTGTAACAATCAATCCTGGAATTAGCATTAAATAAGCACCGGTTGAGAGGTCAAGCCTGAACCCATAATATAATACCCTGAACCAATCTATTAAAGGCAATTCAAATGATTCTCTGAAATTATAGAACATAAATATTATTTTCTGGACTATAAAAACCAACAGCCAAAAAGCATAAATCTTCAATAGAAATACTAATTTTTTCACTTTAGCTTAGATTCAAATTGTAAAGTTAATATTTAAATTTGTTTACATTTTCATTATTATTACGAGTTATTAACGTCAATATTTTATTAGTCGTACAAAAATGAATAAAAATAAAAAGAAAAAGGTTTTAGATACTCTTGAAAAGCTCGGAATTAGTTATGAAATATATGATCATCCCCCGGCGCCTACTGTTGAAGAAGCAAGTAAATATTGGGACGGGATTGAAGCAACCCATTGTAAAAACCTTTTTTTTCGTAACCATAAAGGTAACAGACATTATCTTGTAATCATTGAATATTCACAGGTACTTGATATTCGGGATCTGGAAAAAAATTTAAAACAGGGTAAAATTAGCTTTGCAAGTGAAAAACGGATGGAGAAGTATCTGGGACTAACTCCCGGTTCTGTTTCAGTATTTGGATTAATAAACGACCTGGAAAACCATGTTACGTTGTTTTTGGATGAAAATCTCAAAAAGGCAAGCCGAATCAGTTTTCATCCTAATATAAATACTTCCTCAGTAGTTATTTCTTTTAGCGATTTTGAGCGTTTTTTGGAATGGACAGGAAATAATTACGAATATCTAAAATTATATGATTAAAAATTGTTATTATACACTAAATACTAAATAGCTTAACTCTGAGCTTATTAATTATCTTAATAAACTTAGCTAACTGAAAATAACGCGAAATAATTATATAAAATTTTAATTTTTCGATTCAAATTATCATTAATAAATGATAAGCATTTTAAAAATAAATAATGGATACTTTCGTTAAAAGCAAAATTATAAATCTTGAAAAAATATTTTAAGATATTCCTGTACTTATTGTTGTCAATCATGCTAATGACCATATTGGCAGGTATAATCATTATAAATAATTATGATGATGAAATAAAAAATTATGCCATAGATAATTTAAATAAGGAACTTGAAGTAAAAGTTGAAATAAAGAATATTAAGTTGTCTTTTTTCAGAAAGTTTCCTTTTATAAGTATGGTTCTTTCAGGCGTGACCAGTTATTCCAATAATAATTTTATTCAATCGGATTTCAATATAAGTGAGGCACAAATCTTATTCAGTTCAAATGAGATATTTATTCAATTTAACCTGATTGATATATTAAGGGGAAATTATAAAATTAAGAGGATAATTGCAGAAAAAGGTAAGTTAAATTTACTTTCTGATAGTCTTGGCAACATAAATTATGCTCTGTTTAAAAAGTCTTCACCAGAACTAAAAAATAAACAAAACATTGAATTAGAATATTTTAAATTAAAGGATTTCAATTTTTTAATAATAAATAAATTTAAGGATCTTGAAATAAAAGGGAATGCAGAAGATTTAATTTTAAAAGGAAAATTTAAAAAAAGTGAATTTGATCTGAGTACCTCGGGCCTTTTATTTTTCGACGGAATTTCCAGAGATAGTATTCTATATGTAAAAAATACTGCTTTATCCTCAAAACTAAAATTCAGTGCTGTAGATTCAGTTTTTACTATTGAAAAGGGCATTTTAAATTTTGATGATATCCGTTTGGAGGCATCAGGCATTATTACTTCAGGAGATGTATTTAAAACTGATATTATTATTAATGGTAAGAATATTCAAATTCGATCTTTATTGAAAAAACTGCCCGATAATTTCAGGCAATGGACAAAAATTTTTCCAGCTGACGGAAAACTTGATATCCAATTCTCTGCTGAAGGCAACTATTCCACAACGGAAAACCCTTTATTAACAACAAGTTTTACAGTAAACAGAGCTTCCATAAGGTCGGACAAATGGAAAACCAATTTAGGGAATATAAGTTTTAGCGGACTTTATTCTAACGGTGAAGCACGTCAGCCAAAAACAAGTTATTTAAGTATTGATAATGTAAATATCAGATTAAATGAGTCTTTTCTCACAGGAAACCTGATCATTAGAAATTTTCTTTCTCCTAATCTTAATTCCAGGTTAAAAGGTAAAATCAATACTTCTGATTTTAATTACTTTATACCTGGTGATCCTGTTTCCTTTCAATCCGGGTCAATCGATTTTAACTTCATTACAAATTCCGGTTTTGAGTCATTTAAAAAAATGACTTTCAGCAATATATTGTTAACTGCCTTAAGTGGAAGTTTAAATTTAAAAGATATCCATGTTTTATATAATAACCATTATCCTCCAATTACATATTTAAATGGAAACATAATTTTAAAAAATGATTCCTGGCTTTCTGACATTAAGTTTAATTCCGGAATAAGTTATTATTCATATAAAGGGACAATAGACCATGTTTTCAGGCGCTTTACCTTAAAATCAGGTTCACTTTGGCTTCAGGGTGATTTATATTCCCCCGATGCCGATATATCTTTTTTATTTAACAATGAAAGTAAAGTAAATGAAAGCAATGCTTTGAAACTACCGGATAAATTATTTCTGAAACTAAAAATAATTTTTGACCATTTTAAACTAAATAATTTCAGTGCAGATAATTTTGTTACTGACATAGCTTTTAAACCAGGTTTTATATCTGTTAGCTCCCTTGACCTAAACACAATGAAAGGAAAACTTGAAGGTTATGGCGGGCTTATCCAGGATCCGGACGGGAACCTGATCCTTAAAACAGATTGTCAATTAGACAAAATTGACATGAAAGATTTGTTTGAAGTATTTAATAATTTCAGACAAAAATTTATAACAAGTAATAATGTTGAAGGAAGAATTTCCGGATCTGTGAATTTCTCGGCTAAACTTAAATCAAATTTTGAGCCGGATATTAATAGCATTAACGCAATTACCAATGTAATAATTGAAAAGGGTGAATTAAAAGATTTTATGCCCTTAAAAAATCTTTCAAGGTTCATTGAGTTGTCAGAATTAGAACATGTTAAATTTGAAACTTTACAAAACAATATTGTAATTAAAAATGAAAAAGTATTTGTACCCGAAATGGCCATAAATTCATCGGCATTTAAACTTATTACTTCCGGAATTCATGGTTTTGATAATAATTTTGAATATAAAATAAAAATAAACCTTTCGGAAATACTTGCAAAAAAAGCCAAAATGAAAAAAGAAAATGATGAATTTGCAGTACTTGAAAAAGATGGGAAGAGATTAAACTTATTTCTTACAATAACAGGAAATCTCGAAGACTTTAAAATACGATATGACAAAAAAGAAGCAGCAAACCAGATAAAGGAAAACCTGAAATCAGAAAAAAAAGAACTAAAATCTATATTATATGAAGAATTTGGTTTGTTTAAAAAACAATTTTCAGATTCATCGCATATAAAAAAGCAAGAAGAAGATATTTCCCAGCCAAAGTTTATATTTGAATGGGATGAGGATGATAATGAAGCAAAAAACAAAGCAGATAAAAAACTAAAGAAAAATAACACAAACAAAGAAAAAGATTTCAAGATAATTTGGGAATAAAAGATAATTGAGCCCATGTAAAGAGCTTTAATTTAATTAATGACGGCCAAAGGTTATGACATATACAGCAGAAAGCAAAATTTAAAATTATTATTATTTTTTGCCGCTATTATCATTGGGGCCGGTTCTCTCATCTATACAAGCCGGCTTGTAAAAGATCTTTCTATTGAAGAAAGAAAGAAGGTTGAGCTTTGGGCTGAGGCAACCAGGATTTTAATAAATGCAGAACCGGAACTTACTGATTTAAGTTTCCCGTTATCGGTTATCCGGAATAATACAACAGTACCCGTTATCCTTACCGACAGCTCGGGTAAAATTTTAACATATAATAATCTTGACACTGTAAGAGTTTCAAAACCTCAATATCTGGAAAAACAATTCAGGTTAATGAGAGAAAATAATGACAGCATACTTATAAATCTTATTGAGGGAGACAGAAACTATATATTCTATGGTACTTCTATTTTATTGAACCGATTAAAATATTTCCCATATATACAGTTAGCTGTAATTATTTTATTTGTTTTAGTATCTTATCTTGCTTTCAGCAGTTCAAGAAAAGCAGAACAGAATAAGGTATGGACCGGCCTTTCAAAAGAAACTGCACATCAACTTGGTACACCTACCTCTTCACTGAATGCCTGGGTGGAAATTTTGAAAAATCGCCCAGATATTTCCGATATAGTTAAAGAACTGGAAAAAGATACACATCGTTTAACAAAGATAACTGACAGGTTTTCAAAAATTGGGTCCAGACCCGCCCTACATCCTGCAATATTATATAATATACTTAATGAAAGCATCCATTATTTGAAATCAAGAAGTTCAGATAAAATTATTTTTGACCTTCAGGTCCCTGATAAAGAATTAATAGTTAATGTAAATACCTCATTATTCGAATGGGTAATTGAGAATACCTGTAAAAATGCCATGGATGCCCTTGATGGAAATGGTATTATTAAAATTATCGTTAATAATAATCCGCAACAAACTATTATTGATATAACAGATAACGGAAAAGGGATCCCAAAATCAAGGTTTAAAACTATTTTTAAGCCTGGTTTCACAACTAAGCAAAGAGGATGGGGCCTTGGGCTTTCATTATCAAAAAGAATTATTGAAGAATATCACAGAGGAAAAATCTTCATTTTGCGTTCTGATATTAATAAAGGAACTACAATCAGGATTATATTGAACAATTTTTAATTAAATAGCTACTGCATTCAATATTAATTTATTAATAGATAATTTTATTCCTTTTGCGTATATTTATGATCTTTAATTATCAGTGCTAAAATAAATTATTCCTTTACTCTTCTTAATCAGATTATTTAGATTAATTATATTTTATAATGTATTATTAAAAAGTAACTGTTATTGTTATTCATTTCACAATAAACAATTATATTTGCATGCCTCTATTGTTATTCAAATAACAATTAATTTCAAAATGAGCAGAAATTAAAAGATATTATTCATTAAAAATCTAAAAAATGTTGGAAATTAAAGATCTGGTTAAAAAGCTGGCAGATAAGCATGGCCGTAGCAGAACAAGCCTGATGCCTATTCTTCAGGACATAATTGAGGAAAAACGTTACCTGTCTGATGAAGCAATGATCAGCGTTGCCCGTGAGTTAGATATTTCCGCAGCGGATGTTTATGGGACAGCATCTTTTTACACATTCCTGGACACTGAAGTGCGAGGAAAATACATAATAAGAGTTTGTAAAACAATAAGTTGTGCAATGAAGGGGAAAAATGATATTCTTCATACAATTGAAGATACATTAAAGATTAAAATTGGTGAAACTACATCTGACCGAAAGTTCACCTTACTCGAAACCAATTGTATTGGTTGGTGCCATAAAGCCCCTGCTATGCTTATTAATGATATTCCATATACTGAACTCACACCCGAAAAAGTAACTGAAATATTGCAGGAATACATTAAAAAGTAATTATATATCAAGTATGTATTTGAATGCAAAACCGGCATCATATCTATAAGCTAAATGCTTCAATAAACAAAATAATTAATTGTGACTAAAAAATAAAATATATACATATGAAAAGTGGTGCATTAAAAAGAGTTGACCTCATTTTTGAAAAATGTAATGTAAAGAGCATTCTGGAAAAATCCTTAAAAAAGAAACCGGAAGAAATTATTCAGGAAGTATTGGATTCAGGTTTAAGGGGCAGAGGAGGGGCAGGATTTCCTACCGGTTTAAAATGGAAATATACTGCCGCTGAAAAAGATCCGGTAAAATATATCGTTTGTAATGCTGACGAAGGTGAACCCGGTACTTTTAAGGACAGGCAGATCCTTGATGAAGTTCCCCGCAAAGTTTTCGGAGGCATGGCCCTTGCAGGTTATGCTATTGGAGCAAAAGAAGGATATATATATCTCAGGGGGGAATACAAATTCTTAGTGCCCAAACTTGAAGAGGAGCTTGATTTATTCCATTCTATGCTTAAAGACTTAAAGTTAAACTTCAAGATCCATTTACGTTTGGGAAGCGGGGCCTATATATGTGGAGAAGAAAGTGCCCTTTTTGAATCAATTGAAGGTTATCGCGGAGAGCCCCGCAACAAGCCGCCATATCCAACAGTTGCAGGTTTATTTGGGAAACCAACTTCCATTAACAATGTTGAAACATTAGTTTATACGGTAATGATCTGTGCTTACGGGGCGGAAAACTTTAAAGCACTTGGTACCACAGATTCAAGAGGGTCCAAAGTATTCAGTGTTTCCGGTGATACTCCCATTCCCGGTATCTATGAACTTGAATTGGGTATGACTGTTGAACGTTTTGTTGAAGAATTTGGTGATGGTGATACAAAAGCAGTACAGGTTGGAGGTGCTTCAGGATTTTGTGTCCCCAGAAAAAAATTCAGAGAAACTATTATTGGCTTTGAAGGAGTCCCGACTGGAGGATCAATGAAACTTTTTAACAGTACAAGGTCAATGTATAATGTTCTTCATAATTATCTGGATTTTTTTAATGAAGAATCATGTGGCCAATGCACACCCTGCAGGGTAGGATGTCAACAATTATTACTTGGCGTTGAAGCAGTTAAAAAAGGTGATAAGCATTCCAAATATCTTGATGATTTAATTAAGCTTGCCAACACAATGAAAGTTGCTTCAAAATGCGGACTTGGACAGTCTGTTGGGAACGCATTTAAATCAATTGTTGAAAACTTCAAAGAAGAAATTATTTATTAATTAATTAAGAATTACAATTATGGTAAACTTAAAAATAAACGGCCTTCCTGTTTCGGTAAAACCTGGTACAACTATTCTTGAAGCTGCGAAAAAACTGAATTTCAGGATCCCCACTCTTTGCAATCATGAAGACTTGTGTGTTGCCGGAAACTGTCGTGTATGCGTGGTAGAACAGGAAGGTGCTAAAAATTTAGTAGCTGCCTGTGCAGTACCTGTTAGTGAAAACATGTCTATTTTAACCAATACCCTGACTGTCAGAACTGCAAGAAAACATATTATTGAATTACTTTTGTCTGAACATAATGCTGATTGTACAAAATGCTACAAGAACGGAAATTGTGAACTTCAAAGTCTGGCAAATGAATACAGTGTTGGAGACCATATTTTTATTGATCTTATCCCTTTAAAAAATTTTACTATTGATAATTATTCACCTTCTATTATTAAAGATGACAGCAAATGTATCCGCTGTCAGCGATGTGTAAGGACATGCGCTGAATTGCAGGGTGTAAATGCTCTTGCAGTTGCAAATAAAGGGGCAGAACAAAAAATCAGTAGTTTTCTTGATAAACCTATGGTTGAGGTTGTTTGTACAAATTGTGGCCAATGTATTAATCGGTGTCCAACCGGGGCATTGGTAGAAAAGAATTATATTGAAGAAGTTTGGGATGCAATTCTGGACCCGACTAAACATGTTGTTGTTCAAACTGCTCCTGCCGTACGTATCGGACTTGGTGAAGCCTTAGGTTTAAATGTCGGTGAAAGGGTTACCGGAAAAATGGTGGCTGCTTTGAAAAGGATAGGTTTTAACAGTGTTCTTGATACAGATTTTACTGCTGACTTAACTATTATAGAAGAAGGCACGGAATTGCTTACAAGGTTAAAAAAGGCACTTGTTGATAAGGATAATTCTGTAGCACTTCCAATGACAACTTCCTGTTCACCTGGATGGGTCAAATTTATCGAACATACTTTTCCCGAGTATTTACCAAATGTTTCTAGCTGTAAGTCCCCCCAGCAGATGTTTGGTGCCCTTGCTAAAACATATTATGCACAAAAACGGGGGTTAAACCCTAAAGATGTTGTAAGTGTTTCTATTATGCCCTGCACAGCCAAGAAATATGAGGCAGACAGGCCTGAAATGCGGTCAAGCGGATATAAAGATGTTGATTTTGTTTTAACTACCCGTGAACTCGCAAAAATGATCAGGCAATCGGGTGTAAGTTTTGCAGACCTTGAGCCAATTTCATATGACAGTATCATGGGTGAATCTACAGGTGCCGGAGTCATTTTTGGTGCTACAGGAGGTGTAATGGAAGCTGCATTGAGAACTGTTTATGAAATTGTAACAGGACGTCCTGTTCCTTTTGATAATCTAAATATTTTACCTGTAAGAGGTATGGAAGGTGTCAGATCAACAAAGATAAAGATTGAAGGATGTAAACCAGAATGGGATTTTCTTGAAGGCGTTGAAGTTCATTGTGCAATTGCCCATGGTCTTGTAAATGCCAAAACAGTTATGCAGGCTGTTAAAGAAGGAAAAGAAAACTTCCACTTTATTGAAATAATGGCCTGCCCTGGCGGATGTCTTGGGGGCGGTGGCCAGCCTATACCAACCAATGAGGCTATTCGTAAAAAACGTACCGAAGCAATTTATGAAGAAGATATGAGTATGGCAATAAGGAAATCTCATGAGAATCCTGAAATAATAATGATCTATAAAGATTTTCTTGGAGAACCGAACAGTGATAAGTCTCATGAACTGCTTCATACGCATTATACAGAAAGAATAAGATACTAAACTTTATTTGTTGGTAGAAAGAAACAAATAAATAATAAGTATAAATATCAATAAGCGGGAACTTTGCATGTCATTGTTCCCGCTTATTGTTAATTTATACTTAAAACTCCGGTCATTTTTATACTTTTCTTAACTTTGCGTCCATGTTAAAATCAAGGCGCGATATAGAATTAACTGCCCCTGCCGGTTCACGGGAAGCAATCATGGCGGCAATTCAGGGAGGGGCTGATTCCATTTATTTTGGCGTTAAACAACTAAATATGCGTGCCCGGTCTGCCGCAAATTTCTCAAAAGAAGACCTGAAAGAAATTGTTAGTATCTCAGGGGAACATGGACTAAAAACTTATCTTACCCTGAATACTGTCATTTATAACCACGAATTAGGCATTGTCCGTGAGATAATTGATCTGGCCAAAGAAAACAAAGTATCAGCAATAATCGCGTCTGATCTTTCTGTAATTGACTATGCATTAAAAAGCGGCATTACAGTTCATATTTCTACACAGTTAAATATTAGTAATATTGATTCTTTAAGATTTTACTCACGTTTTGCAGATGTAATTGTACTCGCCAGAGAACTTAATCTTGAACAGGTTAAAGAAATTTCAGATGTTATTGAATCTGAAAATATTTGTGGCCCTTCCGGGCAAAAGGTAAAAATCGAAATGTTTATTCATGGGGCATTATGTATGGCTACTTCAGGCAAGTGTTATTTAAGCCTGCATGAACATAACCATTCTGCTAACAGGGGAGATTGTTTTCAGGTTTGCAGACGATCATACATAGTAAGAGACAAAGAAAAGGGAAATGAACTTGAAATTGATAATGAATACATTATGTCGCCTAAGGATCTTTGTACTATACATTTTCTTGACCAAATAATTAATTCCGGCGTTAAAGTGTTAAAAATAGAAGGAAGGGCAAGATCTGCAGAATATGTAAAAACAGTTGTATCCTGTTATAATGAAGCTATTCATTCTATTATTGAAGGAAGGTATACTAAAGATAAAGTTACAGAATGGGAAAAAAGACTTTCAACTGTCTTTAACAGGGGGTTCTGGGATGGTTATTATCTTGGACAACGATTAGGTGAATGGACTAATAAATATGGGTCAAAAGCAACAAAAATTAAAACATATATCGGGAAAGCCACAAATTATTATCAAAAGTTATCAGTTGCGGAATTTATTATAGAAAATGACAGCCTTAAAGTTGGTGATGAAATAATAATAACAGGCCCCACAACCGGAGTAGTTGAGTTAAACATTAAAGAGTTGCATACTGAAAAAGGGCCTGTTAAAATTGCTGAAAGAGGTGAAAAATGTAGTTTCCCTTCAGAAAAAATAATCCGGAGATCTGATAAATTATATATTCTTAGAAACAGATAAATCTGACATGTATGTTTGAAAAACGGCCTCTTCACAAAATGTTTGTTGCAGTCCCCTCAACCTATGATTTTCTTAATCGTCTGCTTACATTCGGATTTGATCAGAAATGGAGGAAAAAAGCGGCAAAAGAATGTTTATATGATAACCCTGCCAGGATTCTTGATTTGTGTTGCGGCACAGGGGACCTGGCTGTAAAACTCAGTAAAAATGCTGCTCAGGCCACACAAATAACCGCACTTGATTTTAGTCTTCCAATGTTGGAAGCAGCAAAAAGAAAATTTAATAAAAAGAAACTTAAAAACATTGAGTTATCTCATGCCGATGCTGCACAAATGCCCTTTCCGGATAATTATTTTGATGCAATAGGGATAGCATTTGCATTCCGTAATCTTACTTTTCACAATCCTGATACAAATAAATTTCTTTTGGAAATATTCAGAGTTTTAAAATCCGAAGGCCGTTTTGTTATTATTGAAACCAGTCAACCTCCAAATAAGATTTTTCGTACTCTTTTTCATTGGTATCTCAAAAAGATAACTGCTCCATTAGGAGGTTTAATTTCGGGAAATCCGGGAGCATATAAATACCTCTCCCATTCAGCAGTTAATTATTATAAAAATGACGAACTTCTTGGACTATTAAATAAAGCAGGATTTCAAAAAATTAAATCTAAACAATTATTGGGTGGTATCTCAGGTCTGTATATTGTAAGCCCCTTAAAATAAATTACTGAGTATTAACTTATTTTGCATCTTTTTATTAAATAAAATTTTTTTTAATGAACATTTTCACAGAAATAATATTTTAAATAAGAAATAACAATTTATATTTTTTAAGTATGCCATTAAACGTACCAGACAATTTGCCGGCTATTGAAATTCTTCAAAGAGAAAATATATTTATAATGGATGAGTCAAGGGCTACCCATCAGGATATTCGTCCCTTAAAGGTAGTAATCCTTAATATAATGCCTGTTAAACAAACAACAGAGACTCATTTATTACGAGTGTTGGCAAATACACCTCTTCAAATAGAAGTAGATTTCCTTTATCCGATAAGCCATGTTTCAAAAACTTCTCCAATGGAGTATTTAATGACTTTTTATAAAACTTTTGATGAAATTAAAAATCAAAAATATGACGGTATGATAATAACCGGCGCCCCTGTTGAACACCTGGAGTTTGAAGAAGTTGATTACTGGATTGAACTTCAAAAAATTATGGACTGGTCAGCAAGGCATGTTACCTCTACACTGTTCATTTGCTGGGGTGCACAAGCTGGTTTATATCATTTTTATAATATTCAAAAATATCCTTTATTAAAAAAGATGTTCGGAATATTCCCGCATACGGTTAATAACAGAAGTATCCCTTTAATCAGAGGATTTGATGATGTTTTTCTTGCCCCGCATTCAAGGCATACTGAAATAAAGTCAGAAGATATTAAAAAGATCAATGGCCTGGAAATTATTTCAGAATCAGATATTGCCGGTGTTTATATAGTATTGGGCAGAAATGGCAGGCAAATTTTTGTTACAGGTCATTCTGAATACGATCCGGATACATTGAAGCTGGAATATGAAAGAGATTTAAAAAAAGGATTGGATATTGATTTACCATTTAATTATTTTCCTGATGATGATCCAAATAAAGATCCCATAGTTAGTTGGCGAAGCCATGCAAACTTATTGTTCACTAACTGGTTAAATTATTATGTCTATCAGATAACACCTTATGATTTAAATCAGATCAACTAATTAACTAGTAAAAAATCTGTAAAAAATCATAAAATAAAGTTATTGTTTAAACTATATCTTTTTATTTCTGCTTTTTACTGAATATTTATAATAATTACTCAATATAATTCCAATTATTATCTTTGTGGCCAAATTTTTAAATATATCTTTTAAATTTTTAAAAAACAGTTATAAATATTTTAATTCATTATGCCTAATAAAGATATCGGTAAAAAAATTAAAGACCTGAGAGAGTTTAAGAAGATCTCACTGCCTGAACTGGCTGAAAGAGCTAAACTTAATGCAGACCTTTTGACACAAATAGAGACCGGCGGAACACTTCCATCCCTTGCACCACTTATCAGGATTGCCAGAGTTTTAGGGGTCAGGTTAGGGACCTTTCTGGATGATTCTGATATTACCGGCCCTGTTGTTAAACGTAGTGATAAACACACTGCCGGAGTGAGTTTTTCAGGTGAAAACAGCAATCTTCATACTCATATGGAATTTTTCCCTTTAGCCGGGGATAAGTCTGATCGTCATATGGAACCTTTTATAATTGATTTGTATCCGCTTAAACAATCAAATTATTTGCTTTCCACACATGAAGGCGAAGAATTCATTTATGTTCTTTCAGGAGAAATTGAGATATATTATGGAAAAGACAGTTATCAATTAAAAGAGGGAGACAGCATATATTATGATTCTATTATAGAGCATCATGTTCATGCCCTTCCGGGAAAAACTGCCAAAATACTGGCTGTTGTATATGCTCCTTATTAACTTATGACACTAATGGGACTAACAGAAAAAACTTTAGGAGAATATCTTGAAAAATGGGCTAAAGAGATCCCTGAACAAGAATTTATGGTTTATCCTGACAGAGATCTTCGTTTTACTTATTCGGAATTTAATAAAAGAGTAGATATGATGGCCAGGGGCTTGCTTGCTATTGGTTTGCAACCCGGACAAAAGCTTGGAATATGGGCAAATAATGTTCCTGACTGGCTTACATTTATGTTTGCAACTGCAAAAATTGGAGTTATACTTGTTACAATAAATACAAATTATAAACTCCAGGAACTGGAATATCTGCTGTACAATTCTGATATTAATACTCTTTGCCTTATTGATGGTTTTCGTGACAGTGATTATATCAGTATGATCTATGAACTCATCCCGGAATTGAAATCTCATGAACGGGGAGCCCTTAATTCGGAAAAATTCCCTGAATTACGAAATGTAATTTTTATTGGCCCTGAGAAGCGTCGTGGAATGTATAGTTCAAATGAAATACTTCTTTTGGGTAGCCGGAATAGTAATGATGAACTGAATAAAATAAAAAAATCTATTTCCTGTCACGATGTTGTAAACATGCAATATACATCGGGAACAACAGGTTTTCCGAAAGGTGTTATGTTAACTCATCATAACATTGTCAATAATGGTTTATCAACGGGGCAGTGTATGAAATATACCCAAAATGACCGTTTATGTGTATGTGTCCCTCTTTTTCATTGTTTTGGTTGTGTCTTAGCTTTATGTGCCATTATAACTCATGGGGCTACCATGGTCATGGTAGAAAGTTTTGATCCTTTACTTGTATTGGCCTCGGTAGAAAAAGAAAAGTGTACTGCTTTGTATGGTGTCCCTACCATGTTTATTGCCGAGTTAAATCATCCAATGTTTGACCTGTTTGATCTTTCAACACTAAGAACAGGCATAATGGCCGGTGCCTTATGCCCTGTTGAAACAATGAAACAAGTCATGACCAGGATGAACATGAAGGATATTATAATTGTATATGGTTTGACTGAATCCTCTCCAGGCTTAACTGCTACAGTTACCGATGATCCCCCTGAAATCAGGGCTACTACAGTTGGGAAAGCTTATCCTCACGTGGAAGTATCAATTAAAGACCCTGAAACAGGTAAAGACTGTCCTTCCGGGACTCAGGGCGAAGTTTGTTGCAGAGGCTATAATGTTATGAAAGGTTATTATAAAAATCCCGAAGCAACAGTTCTTGCTATAGATGAAAACGGATGGCTGCATTCCGGAGACCTGGGAATAATGAATGAACAAGGTTATTTAAAAATAACCGGACGTATTAAAGATATGATAATCAGAGGGGGAGAAAATATTTATCCCAGGGAAATTGAGAATTTCCTTTTTCAAATTCCTGAAATTAAAAACGTTGAAGTAGTAGGGGTCCCGGATGAAAAATATGGTGAAGAGGTTGGTGCATTCATTATTTTAAAAGATAATTCCTCTCTGGCTGAAGAAGACATAAAAGATTTTTGCAGGGGTAAAATATCCCGTCACAAAATACCAAAATACATATTTT
>CAZLXM010000019.1:0-48856 GCA_964563105.1 uncultured Bacteroidaceae bacterium | reverse complement strand
TTTACCTTCAGATTCATAGAGTTTTTTTATTCTTTATATTTGCAGAAAAAATATGTATCGTCTGTTTATTCGTCCTTTATTATTCCTGCTCTCTCCGGAAAAAGTTCATAATTACGTTGTTAATCTGCTTAAGTTTATCTTTAAAATTCCTTTTTTTCCTGAAATTTTAAACTTATCTTTTCGATATGGATCAAAAGAGTTAGAGAAAGAATTGTTTGGTATAAAATTTAAAAACCCTGTTGGTCTTGCTGCCGGCTTTGATAAGGATGCTGAATTTTATAAAGAATGTTCACTTTTTGGATTTGGCTTTATTGAAATTGGAACATTAACCCCTCTTAGTCAGCCTGGTAATCCAAAACCTCGTTTATTCAGGCTTCCGAAAGATAAGGCTTTAATAAACCGTATGGGATTTAATAATTTAGGTGTTGATGCAGCTGTTGAAAAGCTTAAAAACCGTCCTGACAACATTATAATTGGTGGTAATATTGGTAAAAACACTTATACCTCAGATGATAAGATTGTAGAAGACTATATTTATTGTTTTAATAAATTATATGATTACGTCGATTATTTTGTTATTAATGTTAGTTGTCCTAATATTGGTGATATTTCTAAATTACAGGATCAGGAAAGCCTTGAGCTTATACTTGGAAAAATTGCAAATATTCTTGAAGTAAAGCCTGTCAGGAAACCGGTACTTCTAAAAATCTCTCCTGATCTGAACTTTAAGCAGATTGATGAGACTATTGCCATAGTCAGGAAACATAATATTGATGGCATTGTTGCTGTAAATACTACTATAAGCCGTGAAAAACTCCGCACAACAAACCAAAAAATAAAGAAGATTGGAGATGGTGGATTATCCGGAGCTCCATTAAATGACAGGTCAAATACTATTATTCGTTATATTAAGGAAAAAACCGGAGGTAAATTACCCGTTATTGGCTCAGGCGGAATTGTCTCGGTTAAAGATGCAATTGATAAGCTTAATTCAGGAGCAGACCTGGTTCAAATTTATACCGGTTTCATTTATGAAGGACCCTGGTTTATTAAAAAAATCAAGAAAGAATTAATCAAATTAAAACATAATGAACAAAAGAAATAGAATAAAAATCTTTTATGCGAATTGTTTTTTATGTTAATACTTGAGATAAAGAATAATTTTTTTCAAAAAACAATACATTACTTTTGTTTTATTTTAAAGAATCTTTACCTTTGCAACCCATAAAAATAAACTAATTCCTGATTCAGTAGCTCAGCAGGTAGAGCACATCCCTTTTAAGGATGGGGTCCTGGGTTCGAATCCCAGCTGGATCACAGATTAGGAACTAAAAAAACCGTATGTATTACTAAAATGCATACGGTTTTTTCTTTTTCGTATTTGCATGTTTATTGATTTGTCTGGTTTACATTATTTTTGAAATTGATTTTATGTTAATATTTAATTATTTATTAGGTGTTAAAGCAATATTCAAATTAATAAATTTGAGAAATATTTTTACTTCATTTAATTTTATATTAACTGTTTCCATTCCTTTTACAATAAAATATGCCACTGTTAAGAGTTTTCTGTGATGGATTTGAAAATGAATTTTTAGTTCCTGAGGGGACAATTCTCCGTGATGCACTGATTTCTAATAGTGTTGATATTTATTCACCTTGTGGTGGAATGGGTACTTGTGGTAAATGTAAGGTGCTGTTAACCGGGGAAGGTTATGTACTATCCTGTTCATATATTATAACTAAAGATATCAATGTTGTTATTCCCGGAAAAAGGGAAGCTGAAATTCTTGTAGCACAACATAATTATATGCGGGATCTTCCTTTGAATCCTGAATCGTCAGCTTTGCTTTCATCCCGGCCATTGGGTGTGGCAATTGACCTGGGAACTACGACGATTGTTTTTTACCTGATTGATTTAATCAGTGGATCACAACTCAAAGTGATTTCTATACTTAACCCCCAGGTAAAATTTGGAGCAGATGTTATTAGCAGGATCAACTATTGTGCCCATAACCACGACAGACTTACAGAACTCCAAAAGGTACTGATCGGTTCAATAAATGAGCAACTAGATTCTTTTATAAGATTTTTAGGGGGAGTTTCCGAAAATGACATTATCCGGATGACTGTTGCGGGAAATACAACTATGATGCATTTGTTTTTAGCCATTGATCCCCTGGGGATTGCATTAGCCCCTTTTATACCTGCTTTCACCGCAAAAAAAATCCTTAAAGCCAGAGATCTTGAGCTTCATACTAATCCTGATGCTGAAATTCTTTTATTACCATCCCTTTCTGCATATATAGGAGCAGATGTCATTTCCGGGATAGCTTCGATAAATCCTTTGTCTTCGTGGCAGAACTTTCTATTTATTGATATTGGTACAAATGGAGAAATGGCTTTACTTACCCCTGATAAAATATATTGTTGTGCTGCTGCTGCCGGTCCTGCATTTGAGGGTGCCAATATTAGTTGCGGAATGGGAGCTTTTGAAGGGGCGGTTTCTGAATTTGAAGAAGGAGTATATAAAACCATTGCAGGTGCAAAACCTGTGGGTATTTGCGGATCAGGACTGATTGATGTTATTGCCTTTCTTTTGGATAAAGAATTTATCAGCCCGGAAGGATATATGGAAACAAATTATGTAGTTGTCCCAGGTTCAGAAACATTTGATGATAAGCCGCTAATGATAACGCCTGAAGATATAAGAGAAATTCAACTCGCAAAAAGTGCCATAATATCCGGGATTAATATTTTACTTAAAAAAGCAAATTGTAAACTTGAAGAAATTGATTGTGTTTTGCTTGCCGGGGGGTTTGGCAACTATATAAAAATATCAAGTGCGGTTAGAATAGGCTTACTCCCTTTAGAACTCAAAAATAAAACCTTCACAGTCGGGAATACTTCAGGGGCCGGAACTGTACTGGCATTAAAATCAAAAGAATTTTGCAGGATTGTTAATCGAATTTTAAGTATAACAGAATATATTGAACTTTCTTTTAATGACGAATTTCCGGAAGAATTTGCAATGAATATGTTCTTTAAGCCGGCCGACTATTTTAAGTTGATTTAAACTCTTTTTACTATGTATGCCATAGTTGATGTCGAAACAACAGGAAGAAGCCCGGGATATGAGAAAATCACGGAAATAGCGATTTTTATTCATGACGGGAATAAGATTATTGAAGAATATTGTAGCCTGATTAATCCGGAGAGAAATATTCCATTACATATTACCTCTTTAACAGGCATAAGCAATGAAATGGTTGAAAATGCCCCAAAATTTTTTGAGATAGCCAAACGGATCGTTGAAATGACTGAAAACTGTATTTTTGTGGCTCATAATGTTAGTTTTGATTATAATTTCATGAAAAAAGAGTTTAGGGAGCTTGGTTATAGTTATGACAGATCAACTTTATGTACTGTTAAATTGAGCCGTAAAATTATTCCGGGATTAAAATCTTATAGTTTGGGAAATTTATGCAAGGATCTGGGAATCAATATTAATAATCGGCACAGAGCTGCAGGTGATGCACTTGCGACAGTTCGGTTATTCGAATTTCTGAAAAATAAAAATGAAAAAGAAGATTTAAAAATATCTTTTAGCTCTGGCAGGGAAGGTAAATACAAGAATCTTAACGGATATGTTCATCCTTCTGATATGGAGAAGATCCCTGAGGATACCGGAATTTACTATTTTAATGATTCAGAAGGTAATATTATATATATAGGAAAAAGCAAGAATATCTACTCAAGAATTATATCACATTTTTCTGTCAATACCAGTCGAAGGGCTGAAGAAATGAAAAGCAGAATTGCAGGAATTTCTTATGAATTAACGGGAAGTGAATTAGTAGCCCTATTAAAAGAGTCTGTTGAGATAAAGAGATGCAAACCGCTGTATAACAGGGCACAAAGAAAAATAAGCTATACATGGGGCTTATATAGTTTTTATGATGAGAAAGGATATATAAATTTTAGTATTAATAAATTATCCGCTGAAAATTCTTTTCCGCTTTGTACTTTTACTTCGAAAAAAGAAGTCCAAAAAAGCCTGTCTGTTCTTGCAGGAAAATACTACTTATGTCAGAAATTATGTGGCTTATACGATACTGCAGGGGCTTGTTTTCATTATGAAATACGACAATGTAATGGGGCCTGCATTGGAAAAGAATCTAAAAAGTCATATAATTTAAGGGCTACAAAGCTTATTGACAGTTTTGATTCTAATAAAGAAAATTTTATTATTATTGATAAAGGGCGTAATCCTGATGAACGTTCAATAATTGGTATTGAAAATGGAATTTATATTGGTTTTGGTTTTATTAACATAAATGAATCTTATCTTCATATTGAGGACATGCTTTCCTGTATTAGCAGAGTGCCTGAAAATAAGGATACAAGGATGATTATTAATAGCTGGATTAATAAAAAGCGTGTTGAAAAAATCATTAGGTTTTAATAATAGTTATAAATAAATAAATCTTTTGAAAATAGTTGTATATTTACCTGATTTTTGATATCTAATTTTCACATATATAACAGTTAGTTAGATATCGCAGTTTTTATTTAATACCTTTATTTTTAATGACAATTTACGTAGGCAACCTCAGTTACAAAGTAAATGAGGAAGAAATTAATGAACTTTTTGCAGATTTTGGAGAAGTAAAATCTGTTAACATTATCCGTGATAATGCAAGTGGCAGATCTAAAGGATATGCTTTTGTTGAAATGGAAAATGAGGCTGATGCACAGGCTGCTATTGAAGCACTAAATGAAACAGAATTTGCTGAAAGAAACATTATTGTAAACAAAGCCCGCCCAAAATCTGATGATGGCCGGGGGGGCAGGGGAAGAAGCAGGCATCAGGGTGGAGGAGGCGGTAACAGACGTCGTTATTAGTCTTTTTTGATGTAGAAAAACTTCAGGTCTCAGGAGTCATCGGAAACAAAAATTTATATTTCCGATGACTTTTTTTAAAAAAAAACATTAAAATATTTATCATTTTTATATTTTCCCTGTAACTAATTTCTATTCCATAATCATGGAACTGTCTGGTTCGCAAACAACCCTAAATCCTATACCTTTAATATCTGCATACCACCATATGCTTTTTGGTTGTTGCGGGTCAGTTTTAAGCCATTCTGCCGTTTTGGTGTAATCTCTGGCTGCTGACCTGATATCATTGACATCCGAAGCATAACTCCCTCCCCTGACTACATGTTCTTCACCATTTTCCGGGCCTTTTGGATCTTTTACCTGAAGTGGTGTTTTTGAATAAGCGTCGGGAGCATACCAGTCAGAACAGAATTCCATTACATTTCCTGCCAAATTCTTAATACCAAAAGGATTTGGTATGACAAAAGAAGGTTCCTGTGTTCTATTCGGGGAATTAAGGTTGAAAACAATAAAACTATTGATTTGTGCAGTATCAACAGATGAGATTTTTTTGCCGGGTTTAAGTTTTGAAAGTTTTTTAAGGTCTGCTTCAAAAAAGAAAGGGGTTTCACTTCCGGCTCTGCATGCATATTCCCATTCAGCTTCGGTTGGCAGCCGGTATTTTTTTCCGGTTACCTGTGATAGCCATTGACAATAAATGGATGCCGCATAATGGGTCATGGTAATGGCAGGCCTTTGTCCGCTTCCCCATCCCTGATCAGGGATCCCAAAAGGTGGAGTAGGGCCGGAGATTGCATCAGGTTCACCGGCATTATGTGCAATAACCACTGATGGGTCAATTCTTCCTTCCGCCATTGTTGCAGCAAAAAATGTCCAATATTCATCCCAGGTAACCTCAGTTTCACCCATAAAAAATGGCGAAACTGTAACCTCACGGAGCGGGCCCTCATCGGATTTACGCAGATGTTCTTTGTCAGGGCTCCCCATTTTAAAAGTCCCCCCTGGTACGGCAATCATATTAAATGATACCGGTGTATTTGGTATTTGTTCCGTAAAATTTTCAAATGATTTTACTTCTGCCGGATTCTTGAAAACTTCTTTTGTTACCGTTTCAACTATCGGTAATCCGGTCATTTTGCCATGAATATAATTTGGATTATAATGACCTACAAACTGGTGGCAATTAATACAATGTAAATTAAGCTTTTCGGCATTTGCTTCATAATAAAGATGTGCGGTCCCGCCATCTTCAGACAAATTCTTGCTAAAAAGTGTTTGATGACATTTTATACAGGATTCGTTGTAAGCAATAGTTACCGCATATTCTAATGTTCTTCTTGATTCCCAGTCAAAGGAAGCACTGTCTTTGAAATAGAATCCATACAGATCTTTTAATCCTGTTCTTGCTTTCTCAATCAAATATTTGTAACTTTCTTTGGGCGGGAGATGGCAATCAACACAATGTGTCCTTACACCGCTCTGATTATAATAATGTGTTGACTGCTTCCATGAATTATCGGCATGTGTATGAATATGGCACGAAACACAATATTCATCTGTAGAAGTATAATTAATTACTTTGTTTCCCGCAATAAATAGAATAGCACAAAATATAATTCCTGCTAAAAAAATGGGCCAGGGTTTTCTGAATTTCCTTTCTCTCTTTTTCATTTAAAGTTTATTTTAACTGGCATGAATCCTTTCAAGCCTGAAACGCAAATCTTGTAATCCTTCCGGAGTACTTCCCCCTGGTTGTTCAATGGTAGTCCATCCATTATATCCAATACTTTTCAATGCTTTCATAATAGCAGGCCAGTTTACATCTCCTTCAGTTAATTTAACATTGAATCCTGCTCTTTTACCTTGCGTATCAGCAATTTTATTGCTAAATTCTTTTATATGCACTTTGGCTATGCGTTTTCCGAGAATTTTGATCCATTGTTCAGGCCAGCCATAAACCATAATGTTCCCGCAATCGAAATAAAAAGCCATTATTTTACTTTGGAATTGATCAACATAATATGCAGCTTCAACAGGACTAAGAAGAAAATTATTCCAGACATTTTCGATGGCAATCTTAATGTTCAGTTGTTCAGCCAGGGGAATAACCTTTTTAATTTCTTCAACTGTTCTTCTCCAGCATTCATCATAACTGACAGCTTCAGAGACCCGGCCTGGAACTAATAATACTGTATCAGCGCCATATAGCTTTGCGTCTTCCAGGCTGAGTTTTAATGCAGCAACTCCTTCCTCACGTACTTTTGGGTCGGGATCAGACAGAAGGAATTTCCAGTGTAAAGCATTACAAACACTGGGAATAGGCAATCCTGTTTCATCTCGTGCTTTCAGGACCTCTGTACGATCAAGATGGCTCATTACTTCAACACCATCAAAACCCGCCTGCTTTGCTGCCAGAAATTTTTCTGAAATTGTTTTCCCAACTCCGATACTTCCCCACATTACTCCTTTTTTAAGCCGTGGAGCTGCAGAATTATTAAAAGCTGACAAACCATTAAATGAAAAGGTTGACAGAGCAGCTGAACCTAATACTGCATTTTTTGTGAATTGTCTTCTGTTCATATTTAATATTTTTATTATTTACAATGAAACTTAAAATAAACCAGAAATAATCGCACTAAAATAATTAAATAATTTTATTATTAAAGGAGTTATTTTAAATATTAAAGAATGAAGTAAACAACACTAAAATATAATCCAATCAGCCTGAATTTGACTTTTTATCTTTTTTATTATTAATCCCTAATTTTTCGTATGTATCCATCAGTGCATCCTGATTATCAGTAATGATCAAAAGCTTATCTTCTTTTATCAGTGTGGTTTTTCCTGTCGGAACAAAATATTTATCTTCCCGTTTCACCATTAGTACCAGAGTGCCATCCGGAAAAGGCAGGTTCATTAACTGGCTTCCGTTATTGAGCATTGAGTCATTAATCTCTATTTCACTTGTTACTGATTTCATGTCATGGCACAAATCGATATCAAAGTTTTTCATTTCATTAATTTCCGGAGGCTTTTCTGCCAGATTAAGCCATCTTGCAATTAAAGGAAGTGATGTTCCCTGCACTATCAATGAGATTAAAGTACAGAAAAAAACTATGTTAAATATGAGCCTGGCATAAGGAACTTCTTCTACAAGCGGAAATATTGCAAATATAATAGGAACAGCCCCTCTTAACCCGACCCATGAAACATATACTTTATCTTTAACAGGCATTTTACGAAAAGGAAGTAAACATAGAAAAACAGTTAATGGCCGGGAAAAGAAAATCATTAGAAAGCTTATTGCCAGGCCCGGAACAATAATTGACAATAATTCCCGGGGATTCACGAGTAAACCCAGTGTAAGGAACATAATTAACTGGAACATCCATGCTAATCCGTCAAAAAAATTAAGAGAAGAGCGTTTATGTACAAATTTTGAATTTCCAATCACCAAACCACCAATATAAACGGCAAGGAAGCCATTTCCCTGAATAAATTCAGTAATAGAAAAAATGAATATACAGAAAGTGAAAACCAAGATAGGATATAAAGAATCATTACCAATTTTAAGACGATTTATTACTATAACTGCTAATTTTCCCAGGATGTAGCCAAAGGCTGCACCGATACCAAGCTGAAGCAACAATATACCACCTGCCATCCAATAGTTAGGAACAGTATTTAATTTAATAATGTCAATCAGGGTTATAACTAAAACATAAGCCATAGGGTCATTACTTCCGCTTTCCAGTTCAAGCATGGGCCGGAGATTGTTTTTAAGGCTTAAACCTTTGGTCCGGAGAATAGAAAAAACTGAGGCTGAATCTGTTGAAGACATGGTTGATGCCAACAGGAGAGTAGTTAATAAACCAATACCTGCTGATTTTATTGTCAGGCCTAAAACCCACCAAATAACGACACCTGTAATGATTGCGGTTAAAAACACACCAAGGGTTGCCAGAATAACCCCCTGAGCAATAATAGGGCGAATTTCTGTTATATTTGTGTCCATTCCACCCGAAAAAAGTATAATGCATAATGCTATTGTTCCAATGTTTTGTGCGGCATGAATATTCTCAAATTGAATTCCCAGCCCGTCACTTCCACTCAACATTCCAACAGCCAAAAACAACAATAATGCCGGGACACCAAATTTTGAACTGGCCTTTCCGGCCAAAATGCTCAGAAAGAACAATCCTGACAAAACCAATAAAATTATCTCAATTTGAATTGTCATAATAATATATTTGATCCGACATATTGTTATTAATTTATGTATTACACAATATATATCATTCTTACATTTTGTGCGAACAATGCCCTGTATTAAACATCTGCATTCTATTAAATTATGCAGGTGTCCACTCTGTCGGATCAGGTGTGGAACGGAATGTAGTATACATTATAAACCCTGTTATTACTGCTATGCAGTTAATACAGACAGTCTTTTAATCCTGCATTATTTTCAGCTGCTAAGATACTTAAAAGTTATTTTAAAATTAAAACACAATTACTGAATTTAATTTATTAAAACATGTTTTAAAATCATATGATCCCTTTAAATCTGAAAAATAAGATCAATTAAAAATATAGATATTTCGAAATATTATTAAAAAAATTGTTTTCTGATTTAAGCTAATTAATTCAGGATTATTGAAACTTATTATCTTTGTTTACTTTGTAATTATTGGAAAAATGAAAGCAGTTATTATTAGTATAGGAGATGAAATTCTTATAGGACAGATACTTAATACAAATTCATCATGGATTGCCGAACATCTTAATTTGTTAGGTATATCAGTAAGTGAAATGATAAGTATTTCTGATAACAGAAATCATATCATTGATTCATTGAAACGTTATGAAGGCCGGGTCGATTTAATTATAAGTACCGGAGGATTAGGCCCTACGAGTGATGATATAACAAAATCAACCATTGCTGAATTCTTTGATAGTGAATTAGTTGAAAATCCAGTTGTATTATCTGATATTTATAATTTATTTAAGAAGCGCGGAATGAAAGTAACCGCGCCTAATATAAAACAGGCCCTTGTTCCAACTGGTTGTACCATTCTTAATAATCCTTCAGGAACGGCCCCTGGCATGTGGTTTGAAAAAAGCGGAACTATATTTGTTTTTCTTCCGGGTGTCCCATACGAAATGATGGACATATTCAATGGCCCCCTTATAAATAAATTATCAGGATTTTTGGATGGTATGGTCATTATACATCAAACAATTCTTACACAGGGAATTCCGGAGTCATATTTGGCAGAAAGAATAAAAGATTGGGAAATGTCCCTTCCTTCCTATATAAAGTTAGCCTATTTACCCCGGCCTGGAATAGTAAGATTAAGATTGACAGGGATAGGGGAGGACCGAAAAAAACTGGAAGACCAGGTGAATGAGGAGGTAATAAAATTACGATCTATTTTAACCGAAGATATTTATGGAACCAATGATGATACTTTGGAAAGTGTTATTGGCAGGATACTCAGGGAAAATAATGCAACACTCTGTACTGCTGAAAGTTGTACAGGCGGGTATATTGCCGGTTTAATTACTTCAATTCCCGGAAGCTCGGATTATTTTCATGGCTCTATTGTTGCTTATTCAAATAAAGTAAAAGTACAGCAATTAGGGGTAGATACTAAATTAATTGAAAAAAATGGTGCAGTTAGTCGTGAAGTGGTTGAAAAAATGGCAGAAGGTGCAAGAAAGATTTTTCAATCTGATTATTCAATCTCTACATCTGGTATTGCGGGGCCTGGTGGCGCTACTCCCGGTAAGCCTGTTGGAACAACCTGGATAGCTGTGGCTTCAGATAAAAAATGTATTTCCAAATGTTATAGTTTTGGAGAACATAGAGGCAGAAACATTGAAAAAGCATCATACACGGCTCTAAATATGCTTAGAAAACTTATATTAAGCCTTCAGGGACCTTATTGAGAAATATATTAAAAAATATTTGATAAATTCATTAAAATTAGCGTAATTTGCGAACTATTTTAAAAAATGTATGAAATTTTAAAAAAATGTCAAGAGTTTGTCAGATAACGGGAAAGAGAATGATGAGCGGGTATAATGTAAGTCATTCAAAAAGAAGGACCAAAAGAAAGTTCTATCCTAATCTTTTCGATAAAAAATTTTTTCTTTCTGAAGAAAACAGATGGGTTCATATTAGAATATCAGCTGCAGGAATAAGGAACATAAATAAAAAGGGATTGAAAAATGCTCTCGATGAAGCTGTAAATAAAGGATATCTGGAAAAATATTAGTATTTAAGATAATATGAAAAGTTATGGCAAAAAAAGCAAAAGGTAACAGGATACAGGTTATTTTAGAATGTACGGAACATAAAGATAGTGGCATGCCTGGTACATCAAGGTTTATTACTACAAAAAACAGGAAAAACACACCTGAAAGGCTGGAATTAAAAAAATATAACCCGATACTTAAGAAATATACTGTACACAGGGAAATAAAATAAAAACAGGATAAAATGGCAAAAAAAGTTATTGCGACATTAAAAACCGGTAAGGGAAAAAATTTTGCAAGATGTATAAAAATGGTAAAAGACCCCTCTAAAGGATCTTATTATTTTGAAGAAGAAGTTATTCACATAGACAATATTGCGGATTTTTTTAAGAAATAATCAGCCTTACTGAAAGAGCTATTAAAAAGCTGCTCCTGACGGGCAGCTTTTTTTCTCTAAATATAATTTCATAAAGTCATAAAAATCAAATAAATGAATCTATTCTCACGCCAAAAGAAAGAAAAATTAGATCAGGGTTTAAGAAAGACAAAAGAAGGTGTATTAAAAAGGTTGTCAAGGATCATAGCTGGTAAATCCACTATAGATGATGAAATTCTTGATAATCTTGAAGAAGTTCTTATTTCTTCAGATGTAGGTGTTAATACAACATTAAAAATTATTGACAGGATAGAAAAAAGAGTCAATAGAGAAAAATATTTAAACACTTCTGAACTAAATATCATACTAAAAGAAGAAATTACCTCACTTTTAGCTGAAAATGAAACTGGTTTGGCGCTTGGATTTGATGACTATCCGGGAACAAAACCTTATGTAATTTTAGTTGTTGGTGTTAATGGCGTGGGAAAAACAACTACAATAGGTAAATTAGCATATCACTATAAAAGTGCAGGTAAGAAAGTTATACTTGGTGCTGCTGATACGTTCAGGGCTGCAGCAGTTGATCAGTTAACGATATGGGCTGAACGTGCCGACGTTCCACTTATAAAGCAAAAAATGGGCTCTGATCCCGCATCTGTTGCGTATGATACTGTTAATTCAGCTGTTTCAACTAATGCAGATATTGTTATTGTTGATACAGCAGGACGCTTGCATACAAAAATAAATCTCATGAATGAGCTAAGCAAAATAAAAAAGGTAATGCAAAAAGTCATTCCTTCTGCACCACATGAAGTTTTACTTATTCTTGACGGATCAACAGGACAAAATGCTTTTGAACAGGCAAAACAATTTACCCTGGCAACTGATGTTAATGCACTCGCTCTTACCAAACTTGATGGAACCGCAAAAGGCGGTGTAGTACTGGGAATTTCAGATCAATTCAAAATACCGGTTAAATATATCGGAATAGGTGAAAAGATTGAAGATCTTCAAATTTTTGATAAAACTGAATTTGTTGATTCACTCTTTAATGTATAATTTCTTTACTATTACAGTAAAAAGTGGATAAAGAGGAATTTTGCGTAAATGTCATAACACTGGGTTGTTCAAAAAATACGGTTGATTCTGAAAAATTACTCAGACAGCTTGAGGTGAATGGTTTTAAAACAAATCATAATTCCGATGATTTTGCGGATATTGTTATCATTAATACATGCGGGTTTATTTTAGATGCAAAGAAAGAATCTATTGACACCATTCTGCGTATGTGTCAGGCCAAAGAAAAAGGGTTAATAAAAAAAATAATTGTTACTGGCTGTTTATCACAAAGATATAAGTCATCACTTAAACAAGAAATTCCACTTATCGATGAGATATTTGGCGTCTATGAAGAAAATAGAATCCTTTCATCACTTGGAGGACAAATTAATGATGAATACTCGCATAGCAGATTATTAAGTGCTGCATCTCATTACGCATATCTGAAAGTTTCAGATGGATGTAATAGAAAATGTTCATTTTGTGCTATTCCCGGGATTAAAGGTAAACTTTTTTCTTTTCCAATGGAAAAGCTAATAAAAGAAGCAGCCGAATTGGAAAAAACAGGTGTTAAAGAGTTAATTTTAATTGCACAAGATATAACATCTTATGGCACTGATTTGTATGGTAAAAGAATGTTAATCCGACTGATAAATGAATTAAGTAATTTTAAAGGTTTTGAATGGATCAGGATACATTATATTTATCCTGAAGTTCCACAGCTAAAGGAATTTGCATCTCTTATTGCTGAAAATAGTAAGGTTTGCCGATATATTGATATTCCGGTCCAACATATAAATCGACGCATTTTAAGAAGTATGCGGCGGGGATATGACAGCAGAAAGATTTATGATTCATTGAGTTATATAAAGGACAGGATACCTGATATTGCACTTCGTACCACATTAATAAGCGGATATCCTGGAGAAACTGAAAAAGAATTTCAGGAATTATATGATTTTATAAAAGAAGTTGAATTTGACAGACTTGGAGTATTTCCATATTCCCATGAAGAAAGTACATATGCGGGAGAATTATTGAAAGATAATATTCCATTTAAAGAAAAGCTTAAAAGAATGGAAACTTTAATGGAACTTCAGCAGTCCATATCATTTGAAAAGAATGAAAAAAAAGTCGGAAATTATTATAAAGTTATTATTGACGGACTTGAAGGAGGTTATTTTCATGGAAGGACCGAACATGATTCCCCGGACATTGATAATGAAGTATTAATTCCCCGCTCTCAAAAGCTTAAAATTGGTGAATTTTATATGGTTAAAATAACTGATGCCGGAGAATTTGATCTGTTGGGAGCACTGCCGGAGTAAATTAATCAGGATACGGTTTGTTTAAGAAGTACCGGAAGTGTCATCAATAACTTCTTTTTCAGGCTTGTTAATTTTTACTTCAATATTTTCCTTTGATTCATCAAGGTCTATGAACAGTATATCATCCTTCACAAGAATATTTTTAATTATTACTTCAGCCATCGGATCTTCCAAATATTTTTGGATTGCTCTTTTAAGGGGCCTTGCTCCAAATTGAATATCATAACCTTTTTCAATAATAAAATCTTTTGCTGCAGATGTTATTTCAACATTATAACCCAGATGAAATATTCTGTCATACAATCCTTTCAATTCAATATCAATTATCTTGTAAATATCTTCTTTACTTAGGGCATTAAACAACACAATATCATCCACTCTGTTTAGAAATTCAGGGGCAAAGGTACGTTTCAATGCTTTTTGAATTATTCCCTTTGCATGTTCATTTGCTGCATCAACCCTTGCCTGAGTAGCAAACCCGACACCCTGGCCAAAATCTTTTAACTGTCTCGAGCCAATATTTGAAGTCATAATTACAATCGTATTCCTGAAATCAACCCTGCGGCCCAGACTGTCGGTAAGTTGCCCTTCATCAAGAAGTTGGAGTAGAATATGATAAACATCGGGATGTGCTTTTTCAATTTCATCCAACAAAACCACTGAATATGGCTTTCTGCGTACCTTTTCAGTTAACTGGCCCCCTTCTTCATAGCCAATGTATCCCGGAGGTGCCCCGACCAGTCTTGAAACAGTGAATTTCTCCATATATTCACTCATATCAATTCTGATCAAATTGTCAACACTATCAAACAGGTATTGGGCGAGGACTTTGGCTAACTGGGTTTTCCCAACACCGGTAGGGCCAAGGAAAATAAAACTTCCAATAGGTTTGTTTGGATCTTTCAGTCCGGCCCGGTTCCTTTGTATTGATTTTACAACCTTATCAACGGCTTCACTTTGTCCAATTACCTTACTACTAAGTTCTTCAGCCATTTTAAGCAGGCGAAACCCTTCTGCCTGGGCAATTCTTTGAACCGGTACACCGGTCATCATTGCTACAACTTCAGCTACTTTTTCGGCATCAACCGTAACCCTGTTTTTAGCGAGTTCTTGTTCCCAGTTTATTTTTTCTTCTTCCAATTCTTCCAAAAGTACTTTTTCAGTATCTCTGAAACTGGCAGCTTTTTCAAAATTCTGATTTTTTACGGCACGGATCTTTTCTTTTTTGGTTTCTTCGATCCTGGCTTCAAGTTTCACAATTTTATCAGGTACTATTATATTGGAAATATGCACCCTGGAACCAGCTTCATCCATGGCATCTATTGCTTTGTCAGGCAAATTCCGGTCGCTGATATATCTTTGCGTTAACTTCACACAGGCAACAATGGCATCTTCAGTATATTCAACATTATGATGTTCTTCATATCTTTCCTTAATATTATTTAAAATATCAATTGTTTCTTCCGGAGAAGTAGGATTGATCATCACTTTCTGAAATCTTCTTTCAAGTGCCCCGTCTTTTTCAATATGTTGTCTGTATTCATCCAGGGTTGTTGCCCCAATACACTGGATTTCTCCTCTTGAAAGTGCAGGTTTAAGCATATTTGCAGCATCCAGAGAACCTGTTGCACCTCCGGCACCAACAATAGTATGGATTTCGTCAATAAAAAGAATTACATTATTATTTTTTGCCAATTCATTTAAAATTGCTTTCATTCTTTCTTCGAACTGCCCTCTGTACTTGGTTCCGGCAACAATTGATGCAAGATCAAGGGTGACAACTCTTTTATCAAATAAAATTCTGGATACTTTTCTTTGTACGATTCGATTTGCAAGACCTTCAGCAATTGCAGATTTTCCAACGCCCGGTTCGCCGATAAGAATTGGATTATTTTTTTTCCTCCGACTTAATATTTGAGCTATACGTTCTATTTCAATATCCCTTCCAACAATTGGGTCTAACTTTCCTTCTTCGGCAGCTTTAGTAAGGTCTATTCCAAAATTATCCAAAACAGGGGTATCCGACGATTTTGCCATGGGTGATGAGCCACCTGGCTTTTGCTGACCAAAAGGGCCTCTGACCTCATCATCTTCGTCTCCGGGAAAATCTGATTTATTTTTTATATTAATATGTTCTAATTCAGAGCGAACAAGATCATAATTAATGTTTTTCTCATTTAATATCCGGGTTGCATAATTGTTCTCATCTTTTAATATTGCCAAAAGAAGGTGTCCTGTATCTATCATGCTGTTTTTTAATGATTTGGCTTCAAGATATATTAATTTTAAAACTCTTTCAGTGCTTTTTAAGAGGGGTAAATTTTCAGTTTTATTTAATGATAGTATATTTTCTTTCTTAATATTGTCTTCAATTGATTTTTTAATATCATACAGTTCAACTCCCAGAAGAAGTAAAAGATCAATTGCTACTCCTTCACCATCCCGTAAAATTCCAAGAAACAGATGTTCAACACTTAAATGACTGTTGCCCAATCTTAAGGCTTCTTCTTTACTGTAGCTTAGAACATCTCTTATCCTTTGGGAAAATTTAGCATCCATTTCTAACTTTAGTTTTTAGTTCATTTTAAAGTAATGAAATCTATTACAAATATAATAATAAAACATTTAATTATTATAAACAGTTCAATGTTGATAAAATAGCAATTGAAATATGTCTTTTAAGCAATAAATTCTTAACTTCGTAAATCGAAATTTAAAATTGCTTTATCCCTGATTATCAATAAGAAATGAGGAGTTAAGACATGAATGAAGGAGAAAAAATATTACAAATAAATATTGAGGAAGAAATGAAAACCGCATACATTGATTATTCGATGTCGGTTATCATTTCACGTGCATTACCAGACGTAAGAGATGGCTTAAAACCTGTTCACCGCAGGGTCCTGTATGGTATGCAGGATCTGGGGCTGGGGGCAGGCAGGTCATATAAAAAATCTGCAAGAATAGTAGGGGAGGTCCTTGGAAAGTACCACCCTCATGGTGATACTTCGGTTTATGATGCTATGGTAAGAATGGCGCAGAATTGGTCACTAAGATATCCTTTGGTAGACGGGCAGGGCAATTTTGGATCAGTTGATGGTGACAGTGCTGCTGCAATGCGTTATACTGAAGCAAGACTGCAAAGAATTTCAGAAGAAACCATGGCAGATCTTGAAAAGGATACAGTAGATTTCAGAAATAATTTTGATAATACCCTTCAGGAACCAACAGTATTACCAACAAGAGTACCCGTCCTCCTGGTTAATGGCGCATCAGGCATTGCAGTAGGAATGGCTACCAATATGGCGCCGCATAACCTTCGCGACAGTATTGATGCCATTACAGCTTATATTGACAATAAAGAAATTGAAATATCAAGCCTGGCAGAAATTATTAAAGCCCCTGATTTTCCTACGGGAGGAGTTATTTATGGATATCAGGGTGTCAGGGAATCATATGAAACCGGCCGGGGCAGAATAGTGGTAAGAGCAAAAACTGAAATAGAAATTACAGCATCAGGGAGAGAAAGAATCGTTGTTACAGAAATACCATATCAGGTAAATAAGGCTGAATTAATTAAAAAAATAGCCGATCTGGTGAATGAGAAAAAACTTGAGGGCATTTCTTATGTAAATGATGAATCTGACCGGCATGGAATGCGAATTGTCATTATTTTGAAAAAAGATGCACTTTCCAGCGTTGTGTTGAATAATTTAATGAAATACACTCAGTTACAGAGTTCATTTAATGTAAACAATATAGCATTGGTTAATGGCAGGCCAAAAGTGCTCAATCTTAAACAAATTATCGTACACTTTGTAAATCATCGTCATGAAATAATCGTTAGAAGAACAAAATACGATCTTGAACAGGCTGAGAAAAAAGCTCATATTCTTGAAGGACTGCTTATAGCTCTTGATCATCTGGATGAAATAATCCAGCTCATAAGAAACTCAAAAACTCCGGAAGATGCAAAAATCGGGTTAATGAATAATTTCGGACTTACCGAAATTCAGGCAAGGGCTATATTGGATCTCAGGCTCCATAGATTAACCGGCCTGGAAAGAGAAAAAATAAGAGAGGAATATAACGAAGTTTTAAAGCAAATTCAATATTTTAAAAGTGTACTTGCAGATGAAGCTCTCCGGATGCAAATTATTAAAGATGAATTATATGAGATAAAAGAGAAATTCGGAGATAAAAGAAGGACAGAAATCATTCCGGATGAGGGCGAATTTAATCCGGAAGACTTCTATGCAGATGATGAAATGGTAATTACCATCTCGCATATGGGCTACATAAAGCGTACCCCTCTAAGTGAATTCAAAACTCAGGGAAGGGGAGGAATAGGTTCAAAAGGGAGTACCACCAGGGATGAAGATTTTCTTGCTCATATTATCAGCGCAACTATGCATAATACTATGTTGTTTTTTACAAAAAAAGGTAAATGCTTTTGGCTGAAAGTATATGAAATTCCGGAAGGGACCAGGGTTTCAAAAGGACGGGCTATTCAAAATCTTCTTATGATAGAACCGGATGACAGGGTAAAGGCCTATATTAATGTAGTAAGTCTATCCGACCAGGAATATATAAAAAACAATTACATTGTTTTATGTACTAAAAAAGGAACTAATATAAAAACTGAACTTGAAGCGTATTCAAGACCCAGACAAAATGGAATTAATGCAATAAATATACGTGAAGGCGACTCATTGCTGGAAGCATTGCTAACTAACGGAAATCATGAAATTTTAATAGGAGTAAGGTCCGGCAAAGCAATCAGGTTCCACGAAAAAACAGTCAGGGCTATAGGAAGAACTGCTTCAGGTGTCAGGGGGGTCAGCTTCTCTGATGCAAAAAATGACGAAGTGGCAGGAATGGTATCCGTAGAAAATGAAAATAAAGAAATTATGGTACTTTCCGAAAAGGGTTTTGGAAAGCGTTCATCAATAGAAGATTACAGAATTACCAACAGGGGAGGTAAAGGTGTTAAAACAATCAATATAACTGAAAGGACCGGTAAATTAATTGGTATTAAGGCTGTTACAGATGAGGATGATTTGATGATAATTACAAAAAACGGGACAGTTATAAGACTGCCAATTTCCACTCTTCGTATTATGGGCAGGGCAACACAAGGTGTAAAACTTATTAATCTCAGGGAAGGAGATGAAATTGCTGCCCTTACAAATGTTCCAACCGGGGTTAATGATGAGGGAACAGATGGAACTATTAATAATGATAATAATCAGGCAGAATAGAAAATATTATATTATCAATTGTGGTTTCCAATAATTATGTTTACTATTAAATTTGGCAGTATATTTGAGAATATTATGAAAATACTTAATTTTGAGAATTATTCAAAAAAACAACAAATAATGATACGAAATTTAATTTTTATTACTTTACTGGGATTTTTCAATACAGTTATTGCTCAACAAAGCTACACTCCTGTTAACATTAAGTCTTTGGAAAAGCAAATTTCTAAAAGCGATCAGGATATTTCCAATCCAAAAAAGAATATCAAAGCCCCGGTTTGGATTAAAAGGGGGGAATTGATGCATAAAATCTATAATATTGATATAGATCAGGTTTTTGACGGAATGGATGTTTTTAGCCTGAAATTGTTTTATAAGGACCCAAAATCTACAACTACAACTGAGATTCAGGGGTATCCAACAACTGTCTATGAATATGAAAGGATTAAATATTTTTTTCAGGATGAAAGGCTCAGATGGTGGGAAAAGACAGAAACTTTAGTTGATGACCCTCTCAGTGAGGCCTATAAAGCTTTTACCAAAGCATTGGAAATTGATCAAAAGGGAACTTATGATGAGAAATTAAAACAAAGTCTGGTAACCTTGAAATCATTTTACAGACAATCAGGATTAAATGAGTATTTTGCAGGTAATGCAAAAAAAGGCCTGAGCGAAATTCTTATGGTCAATAAAATTAATGAACTTAAATTTTTTAAAAATGAGCTGGATACCATGATGATCCAATACAGTGGTATTATTGCAAGAGAAATTGGAGATTATAAAACAGCTGCTGAACAGTATCATAAATTATTGGAACTCAACCTTGGAAATCCGAATACTTATCTTCTGTTAAAAGAAGATTATCTTGCTATGCAGGATACAGCCAAGGCTATAAGTATTCTTGAAGATGGTTTTTCAGTTTTTCCTGATTCGGTTAATCTTGTTTCAAATTTGATTGATTTATACATGAGAACCGATGAAATTGATAAAGGTCTGCAAAAAATAGAAGAAAGTATTAAAAGTAGTTCGGAAAAAGGAGAATTATATTACTGGAAAGGAAGATTAATGCTCAATAAACTTGATGATGAAAGTAATAAAGTTGATAATGTAATAGAAGTATATCAAACTGCACTAAAATATAATCCTGAACTGTATTATGTTTATTATGATATTGGTTTTATTTATTTTATGCAGGGACAGGAACTATTTACCCAGGCCGGAGGTGAAAAAGACTCTCAAAGAAGAGCTTTATTAAATAAAGTTGCTACTGAAAAGTTTAATGAAGCAATACCGGTTTTAAATAATGCTATAAAATATAATGAATCAAATGTTGCTATAAAAATTGAAACTTATGATACACTTAGAAGAATATATTATCGCTTACAAATGAATGATAAATATGAAGAAGTAAATAAAGCGCTTAAAGAATTAAGAAATTAATTTTTTTGCAACTTTTAATTTTGGGGAAGCAGGTAAAAACTATTTCCCCATATTATTTTTTTATCAATTTAACATAATATTAATTATGGGACAATTATAGTAAATTCTTTTTATTAAAATATATCACTTAATCACTTCATTTTAGTTGATAATTAAATATTTCCCTGAATTTTTCAACCTTTGGTTTAATTACATAATTACAATACCCGGCTGCCGGATTTTTTTTAAAGTATCCCTGATGATAATCTTCAGCCTGATAAAATTTATCAAAGATTTGCACTTGAGTTACTATTGAAGAAGAAAATATTTCATTTTTGGTAAGCTTTTGAATCATATTTTCAGCTTTCACCTTTTGATTATTATCATGATAGAAAATTACTGAACGATATTGTGTCCCAATATCAGCACCCTGGCGGTTTAAACTTGTAGGATCATGTATGGAGAAAAAAATAGTTAAAAGCTCATCATAACTTATTATATCAGGATCAAATATTATCTGAACGACTTCTGCATGCCCGGTTTTACCAGTACATACATCTTCATAGGAAGGATTTACTGTAATTCCTCCTGAATACCCTGAAACTGCTTTGATCACACCCTTTGTTTCATTAAATACCGTTTCAATACACCAAAAACATCCCCCTCCAAATGTTGCAGTTTCATAATAATTTAGCTTCTCTGTCTCTTTAGTAACCATGTGTTTATCCATTTCAGGCATTAGCTGATTAAGTATGTAGTATAACAAAAAAAGAAATATGCTTTTCATGTTTTACCATAAAACAATGTGAAATAAATTTTGTTTTGTGTATCTTATACCATTAATTATATTATTGATTAAATGATTGAAGCACGTTTTTACTTAACACGGCAGAATAATAAAGTTATCTGTAAATTATGCCCTCATGAATGCATTATAAGTGATGGCAAATCAGGTGTTTGCAAGGTCAGGGGCAATATAGGGGGAAAATTATACTCGTTTGTTTATGCTAAACCTGTTACGACAAATTTTGATCCCATTGAAAAAAAACCTTTATATCATTTTTATCCGGGAACTAAAATTTTATCTATTGGTACGCTTGGATGCAACATGAAATGTTTTTTCTGTCAAAACAGTGAAATCAGTCAGATAAAATCACTTTCGGATAACCTTCCGGTAATTTCACCAGGTGAAATAATTCTTATGGCCGGAAGCCGAAAAAATAACACAGGTATTGCATATACATATAATGAACCGATAGTTTTTTATGAATATATGCTTGATATTGCACGTTTAGCGAGAGAATCCAATTATAAAAATGTAATGGTCAGTAATGGGTTTATTAATCCGCAAGCTTTGTGTGAACTACTTGAAGTAATTGATGCATTCAATATTGATCTTAAATCATTTGATGACAACTTTTACAGAGAACATACTCATTCAAGGCTTAATCCTGTGTTAGAAACAATTAAATCAGTAAAAAAATCAGGAAAGCATCTTGAGATTACGAATCTTGTGATACCCGGCTTAAATGATAATAAAGATACTTTTAAAGAAATGATAAAATGGATTAATAATGAATGCGGAAGTGACACGGTTTTTCATTTATCCCGTTATTTTCCCCGTTATAAATGTGACCTCCCCCCCACTCCTGAAAACACATTAAATGAACTATTTCAAATTGCCTCCGAACATCTCCATTTTGTTTATGCAGGAAACTATGAAACACATTCAGGGAATAATACTGTTTGCCCGGTATGTCATTCACTGCTTATTGAGCGCCAGGGTTATTATACAAGTCTGACAGGCCTTGATAACAAAGGCTATTGCAGGACCTGTAATGAAAAGATTATATCTCATATTTAAATATTATTCTATGTCAACATTAGTTCGTGAACCTTATGTAGCTGATAAGTTTTATCCCGGAAAAAGATCCGGGCTGGATAAAATCTTTATAAGACTTCTGGACCGTGAAAAAGACAGGATCAATTACAAATTATCTGAAACAAAGATTATTGGCACTATACTTCCTCATGCAGGATATATATATTCCGGTTACCAGAATATTCATTTTTTTGAAATTATATCCAGGTCAGAGGAAATTTTTGATACTTTTATAATTCTTCACCCAAATCACAGAAGTATTGAATACCACTATGCTACAGATGAATGTGAGAAATGGCTGACTCCTTATGGAGCAGTCCCATTAGATAGTGAATTTATTAAAGCACTTGATATCCCGAAGTCTGAAAGATTTCATAAATATGAACATTCTGGAGAAGTAATACTTCCTTTTTTACAAAAATATATTACTTATCCCTTTCATATTGTTCCTTTAAGTCTTGGGAAGCAAACCCCTGAAATCGCATCTGAGATTTCAGGGAAAATTACAGAAGCTGTTGATAAAACCGGGAAAAAAATATGTATAATTGCATCCAGTGATTTTTCTCATTATGTAAAACCGGATTATGGCAGAATGATGGATCAGAAAGTTGTAGATAAGATTTTTGCTTTAGATGCTTCAGGAATTTATAATGAAATAATCAATAATAATATTTCAGTTTGCGGATATGCTGCAATTATGGCCCTGGTTAATTATTCAAAAAATAATTATCCGGATCTTAATATTGAAATTCTTGCCAGAGGCCACTCAGGTGAAATTTATCCCTCTGCTGAAGTAGTTGATTATATAAGTATGTTATTTTTTGTTAATAAATAATCAAATAGTTTAATTTTGGAAGATGCAGGTATACAAATAAGTCTAAGCAACAGAAAATTCTTGTTGGAGCTTTCCAGGGAAACAATAACTAACCACCTGAAGAAAATTCATCTTCCTGAATATCTGCCTGCTAAACTATCCCCTGAAATAACCATTGAATCCGGAACCTTTGTATCCTTACATAAACATGGTGAATTGCGGGGATGTATTGGACGCTTTGTTTCAGAGGATCCTCTATATTTACTTGTTCAGGAGATGGCTATTGCCAGTGCTTTTCGTGATCCTCGTTTTGATCCTGTTGTTAAGGAAGAATTGAAGGATATTGAAATTGAGATTTCAGTTTTAAGTCCTTTGAGAAAAATTACTTCTATAAATGAATTTGATATTTTCCAACACGGTATTTATATTAAAAAAGGAAATAAATCCGGAACTTTCCTTCCTCAGGTAGCAATGAAAACACAGTGGACGAAAGAACAATTACTGGGGCATTGTTCACGGGATAAAGCTGGTTTAGGTTGGAATGGCTGGAAAAATGCTGAATTATTTATCTATTCCACCTTAATTTTTAATGAGAAGGATATAAACGGGAAAGAGTATTGCAAATAATTCGAAAAAATCTAATTAAAACATTTTTTAATTAGATTTCGATTTCACAAAAAACATGATAAGATAAAACGAAATGTTTATATATTAGCATTTTTATTAATCTAAACTTATTCCCTATGTCCAATAAAAATGAATTAAAACAAAACAAGACCCTTATTATTGTAATTGCTGGTATTGCAGCTACAGGTGGTCTTCTTTTCGGATTTGATACCGGAGTTATATCCGGGGCCAAGCAATTCTTCCGAGATTTATGGGAGTTGTCTGACAAACAGGTGGAATGGATTACTACCGCAGGATTAATTGGCGCTATTTTAGGTGCTGCATTTAGTGGAAGAATTACAGATACATTTGGAAGAAGAAAAGTAATACTTCTTGCTGCGGCTATTTTTGGAGTTGGCGCTATATGGACGGGAGCGGCAGGAAGCCCTGCAAGTCTTTTTGCAGGCAGATTATTTTTAGGGCTTGCCATTGGTATTTCCTCTTATACAGTTCCATTGTATATTGCTGAATTATCCCCTACCAAACAACGAGGTGCATTAGTTAGTGCATTCCAGTTATTGATTACTATTGGGATATTGGTATCATATCTGAGTGATAAAGGATTTGTAGTTGAAGGTGATAAAGTGGGTGTTCTGGCAAGATTTGTAAATAATCTTGGATTTGGAATCCCCATATCTGAAGAATGTTGGAGACCTATGTTTTATGTAGGCATAATTCCGGCAATTATATTACTCGTTGGAATGTTTTTTCTTCCTGAAACACCAAGATTTCTGTTTAACAAGGGAAAGGAAGCTGAAGCCAGAAAGATACTTGAAAGGATTGAAGATCCAGGTCTTATTGAAGCTACTCTGAATAAAATGAAAGAAGATATTACGCGAGATAAGGATTTAAAAGTCAGTCCGCGTGAAATATTAAAACCATGGTTAAGAAATGCATTGTTTATTGGAATAGGTATCATGTTTGTTCAACAGTTTGTTGGAATTAATACTGTTATTTATTATAGTCCCGAAATATTTGAAAAAGCCGGATTTGCAACTGTTGACAGTCAGCTTACGGCAACTGTTGTTGTGGGAATTGTTAATGTTTTATTTACTATTGTTTCCATGTTTATTATTGATAAAATTGGACGAAGAAAGTTGTATTTTTGGGGACTTTCGGGTATTGTGGCGGCATTAATTGTTTTAGGCTTCAGTTTTGCATTTATGGAAACTTTAGGTGATTCCCTTAAAATTGTAACTGTAATTTCAGTGGTTCTCTATATTATGTTTTTTGCCGTGAGTTTAGGCCCTCTCGGATGGTTACTGATCTCTGAAGTTTACCCTTTAAGTGTCAGAGGTATTGGTAGTAGTATTGGTGCATTATCAAACTGGACATTTAATGCTATTGTTACTTTTACTTTCCTGACTCTTTTAAGGACCCTTTCTCCGGCAGGGGCTTTCTGGGCATATGCTTTTATAGGCATATTAGGATTGATTTGGGGAAGAAAATTTATTCCTGAAACAAAAGGCGTTTCCCTGGAACAAATTGAAGAACACTGGAGACAAGGAAAATCTCCTTCAGAATTAAAAGCATGATACGTTTTTGCCCTGTTTCAGACAGACTTGTAAATGAATATGTTAGCAGATTAAATGCCTTTTTTTCATTGGTTTTTGCATCTGGCTTTTTGTTTTCAGGCAATTATTGGTTTCTAATTATTTTATCTCTTGATTTTGCCTTGAGATTGCTGAATAAAGGTAAATACAGTCCAATAATAAGATTAAATAAATTAATAGTAAGTAAATTAAATTTATCAGAAAAAAAGATTAATGCAGGGCCCAAAATTTTTGCCGGAAGAATAGGTCTTACATTGAGTATACTTAGTCTGTTATTATTAATTTTCTCTTTTAAATCTGCCGCTTTTACTGTTATATTCCTTCTGGGATTATTTGCTTTGCTGGAGTTTGCTTTAGGATTGTGTATAGCTTGCAAGATTTATCCTTACGCATTATATATTAATAACATAAATTTTTTTCGTTAGGAGTTTTCAAAAGTTCTTTTGGATTTTCTAATGGAATTTAAATAATTACCCCGATTTCCAGCCTTTTTGGCAGATTTCGGGGTTTTTTAAAAACAATCTGAGACTTAACTATTTGTAAATCAGTAATTTTAATAATTAAAAATATCTATTTATGAAATGCTATTATCCTGACCCTTTGGGTTAGACAAATTGATTAACAGCATCAATATAAGCTTCTACAGAAGCGGTGACAATATCTGTTGAAGCTGAAAATCCATAATACATAGCACCTTTATGTTCAACCTGAATATGGACTTTTCCAAGGTCATCACTTCCTCTTGTAATTGCCTGAATCAGGAATTCTTCAAGTTTTGCTTTTTTAGTCACTATTTGTTTAACTGCATTAAATGAAGCATCTATAGGCCCATTTCCATTAGATGAAGCGATATTTTCCTGCCCATTTATTATAAGAACTACAGTAGCATTAGGTATACTTCCTTTTCCACAAATAACCTGGAGGCTTTTAAGCTTGATTCGTTTTTCAGTATCTCTTTCCTGCATTCCGGCAAGTACTCTTAAGTCTTCATCAGTTATATCTTTTTTATAATCTGCAAGCTTTAAGAAATTCTCATAAATTTGATCAATATGTAATTTATCAAACTTATAACCAAGTCTTGTTAATCTGTGTTTTAATGCAGCACGTCCACTTCTTGCTGTAAGGACAATGGAAGATTCATTGATTCCTACTGATTTTGGATTAATAATTTCATAGTTTTCTCTTCTTTTTAATACACCATCCTGATGAATACCGGAAGAATGAGCAAAAGCATTACGGCCAACAATTGCTTTATTTGGCTGTATCGGCATACGCATGAGTGTGGAAACAAGCCTGCTGGTACTAAAAATTTTTCTGGTATTTATATTTGTTTCTAAATTTAAATGTTTCCTGCTTTTTAAGATCATTACAACTTCTTCCAGAGATGTATTTCCTGCCCTTTCCCCTATTCCGTTAACTGTAACTTCAACCTGCCTGGCCCCGTTTATTACTCCGGAAATTGTATTAGCTGTAGCCATTCCAAGGTCATTATGGCAATGAGTTGATATAATTGCTTTATCAATTCCATCAACATTATCAACCAGATATTTTATTTTTTTTCCATATTCTTCCGGCAATGTATATCCAGTAGTATCCGGAATATTAACAACAGTTGCCCCTGCCCTTATTACTGCTTCAATTACTCTGGCAAGGTATTTATTATCGGATCGTCCGGCATCTTCAGCATAAAACTCCACATCATCAACGAAATTCCTTGCATATTTTACTGCTTCAACAGCACGTTCAATTATTTCTTCCGGTGTACTGTTTAATTTATAATGAATATGATAGAAGGATGTTCCTATACCAGTATGAATTCTGCCACGTTTAGCATACTTTAATGCTTCAGCGGCTACTTCAATATCTTTTTTTACTGCACGGGTCAATGCACAAATTACAGGATTAGTTACAGCTTTGGATATTTCAATAACAGAATTAAAATCTCCCGGACTGGAAATTGGGAAACCTGCTTCCAAAATATCTACACCCAATGATTCGAGGGTTTTCGCGATCTCGATTTTTTCAATAGTATTTAGCTGACATCCGGGAACTTGTTCTCCATCCCTCAAAGTTGTGTCAAAAACGTAAACTTGTTCTTTTGCCATAATATATAATTTATAAATAGCAGTAAATTATTGCTTTAATTAACAAAACGCTGAATTACAAAGTTAAGGAAAAAACTTATCTGATATTTGGATTTTTTGCGTTTAGCTTAATGATTTTCTTTTTCCGGATTATTTAAATTCTTTTTTAAGTTTTTCCACCCAGTTGCTTACTCTTTCTTTATTCTTTGAAGCCTGATTTTCAAAATCTATTGCAAGCCCGATAAATTGCTTATCTCTTAAAGCTGCCGAGCCTTCAAAATTATATCCTTCTGTAGATGTAAATCCAATTAATTTTGCCCCTTTGCTTTCAAGTAATTTTCCTAAAATACCAATTCCATCAACGAAGTTTTCAGAATATCTTTTCTGGTCTCCCAAACCATATAAAGCGATTGTCTTATCATTCAGGTCCAGGTCCTCAAGCTCCGGCACAAATTCATCCCAGTAATTAGGCAATTCTCCATCAAACCATGTGGGTACGCCTAGGATAAGGTTATTAAAAGCTAAAAAAGTGTCCCTATCAATTTCTTCTGCATTTACCAGTTCAATAGTTTCATCAGCGAATGTATCAAAAATAAGTTTAGCTATTTTTTCGGTTTTAACAGTGTTAAAACTGTAAATGATGGCTGTTTTTCTCATGGAACAATTAAAGTTTAATATTTAAGTAATTCAATTGCAGCAGTATACACTTTTTCTGTATTTGGCAGGATAGCTTTTTCAAGGATCCTGTTAAAGCCAACCGGAGTAAAAGTTGAGCCAATTCTAATCACAGGACCATCAAGATATTCGAATGCTTTATTTGAAATCAGTGATACTATCTCTCCCCCAAAACCGCCAAATACTTTATCTTCATGAATTACCATAACTTTTCCCGTTAATTTTACTGCATTGATAATTGCTTCTTCATCCAGGGGATTAAGGGAGCGTAAATCCAGGATATGAGTTGAATATCCCGCTTCTTTTTCTAATTTTTCAGCAGCTTCAATACAAAAATGAGTTGTATTTCCAAAAGTGATCATGGCTAAATCACTGCCTTCCCTCCTGATCCTTGCTTTACCGAATGGGACTTCGAAATCATCAGGAATAGGGGCCGAAGCTTTTAGATCGTTATATAGAGCTTTAGGTTCAAGGAAAACAGTTGTTCCCCTTGATCTTATGGATGTTCTGAGTAAACCTGCTGCATCATCTGCAAAAGAAGGATAAACGACCCGGATTCCGGGAAAGGTTGCCAAAGTACCTTCAATAGTTTGTGAATGATACAGCCCCCCACCTATATAGCCCCCGGAGGCCAGGCGTATTGTGATATTAGGGGAAAATTGACCGTTTGATCTCCAGTAATCATGTGAAGTATCGACTAATTGTTCCATTGCAGGCCAGAAATAGTCGGCAAATTCAGCTCCTTCAATTACAATTCTAATTTTATCATCAAAACGGCTCATCCCATTTGCAGTACCTACAATAAAATCTTCTGCAATAGGGGCATTAAATACTCTTTCTTTTCCAAATTCCTTTTGCATCCCTTTTGTGACATTGAATATTCCGCCTTTTTCCTTATTTGCAATATCCTGCCCCCAAATAAAAGTATCCGGATTATTTCGGAATTCTGCTTTTAATGTTTCATTTAAAGCTTCGATTAATTTTTTTTGAGGACCTTCAAATGAATGTAGTCCGTCAGGATATTTTTCAGCTTTATAAGGCTCGGCGACCACAAAGTTATGAATTGACTCAGGAGTGGGATCGGGTGCATTTAAGGCTGCTTTATGAGCTTGTTTAACAGTTTCTTTTGTATTGTTTTCAATTTCCTGAAGTTCTTCTTCAGTAAACCTCTTATAGCGTAATAATAAACGTTTGAATTTTGCCAGCGGGTCGTATTCCTGAATATAATTCATTTCATAGTCATCACGATATAATTCATGTTTGTCAGAGTTTGAATGAGAATGTATCCGGATACAATTTGCCTGGACAATTACGGGTATTCCATATTTTTTTACATATTCCTTTGCTTCGGTCATCACATTCATTGAGTCAAAAACATCCTTTCCATTACAATGAAAAATTTTTAAATTTTTAAATCCTGAAAAATTGTTTGCTACTTTCCGGTTTGCCGTTTGATCTTTTTTTGGAACTGAAATCCCATACCCATTATCCTGAATAACCAAAATCATTGCTAATTTTTCAGTTGATGCCCCGTTAATGGCCTCGTAAACATAACCTTCTGATACTGAGGATTCTCCCATTGAACAGAAAGATATTCCATCATGATTATATTTTTTAAAAGCCCGTGCAAGGCCAACTGCATGTAAAGCATGATTTCCAGTACATGAGGAAGTATTATGGATATTCCATTCAGGTTTTGCAATGTGATTAGACATATGCCTTCCGCCTGATGCTTTATCTGTTGCTTTTGATATACCGTTCAGTATTATCTCTTCCGCGCTTAATCCTGCAGAGAGATTAGTTAACATATCACGATAATAAGGGAATAAATGATCCCGTTCTTTATCAAATACTTGTCCCAAAGCAAGTTGTATACCATCATGTCCTGCATAAGGGGCATGATATGACCACCCTATCGCCTGTTTCAAATAATTTGGAGCCCTGTCATCCAATGCTCTTCCTAAAGTCATAAGGCTATACCATTTTTTCAATATCTCCTTGTCTGTTCTTTTAATATGATACTTTTTTTCCATCTCCAAAAAATTTTATCAAATATTACGTGTTATATCAAACGATTCAAGATAGTCAGCCATTTTTCTCAGCCAGGCACCACCAAGGGCCCCATCAATTATTCTATGATCATACGTTAATGCAAGGAACATTTTGTGGCGAATAGCTATGACATCTCCTTCGGAAGTTTCAAGAACTGAAGGTTTCTTTTCAATAGTTCCAACAGCGAGAATTGCCACCTGAGGCTGGTTAATAATAGGTGTTCCAATCGTATTTCTGAATGAACCAAAATTTGTAATGGTAAAAGTGCCGTCTTGTATTTCATCCGGTTTTAATTTATTTTCCCTGGCGGTTTTTGCCAAACGGTTAAGCTCTTTTGTAAGGCCGGCTAAATTTAATGTATCGGCATTTTTTATTACAGGTACAATAAGGTTATTATTGGCAAGAGAAACTGCAATACCCAGATTTATTCGTTTTTTTACAATAATCTTGTCCCCATCCACTGAAGAATTAATTAATGGAAAATCTTTTAAAGCCTTAATGGCAGCTTCCATAAAGATTGGCAGGTAAGTAATTTTTTGTCCCTCTCTCTTTTCAAATTCATTTTTAATTTTGTCTCTCCAGTGAACTACAGAGGTAACATCTGCTTCAAGCATATTGGTAACATGTGCGGATACATGCTTCGAATAAATCATATGATCGGCTGTCAGTTTACGTATTCTGTCCATTTCAATAATTTCGTCTTCGGAGCTTGCAGATACCTTGACTGTTGAGCCGAAATCTTTTTTAGCAGTATCTTTATCTTTTAAAACAGAATATAGCTCTTTTTGAATGGGACCAGGCTTACCTTTTTCAATATAAGAAAGAATGTCATTTTTGGTCACTCTTCCATTTAAACCACTTCCTTCTATTGATGCTAATTCATTTAATGATATACTTTCTTTTTCGGCTATCTTTTTAACCAAAGGTGAATAAAATCTTCCATCATCCGGAGATGTAACAGTAATTGCCTGTTTCTCGTCACTTTCCTTAATGGTTTGCACGGCCTCTTCATGGCTGTCAACAGTTATCTCTGGTTCAGCATCCTGTGAACTTTCGCCATCCATATCAATAATTGCAATTACTGATCCAACTGGAACAATATCATCTTGTTTAAATAGTATTTTTTTAACCACCCCTTCTACAGGGGAAGGAATTTCAGAGTCAACTTTATCTGTAGCAATTTCGAGAAGAATATCATCTTCTTCTACAATATCACCTTCCTTGACAAACCATTTTATTATTGTTGCCTCAGTTATACTTTCGCCCATTTTAGGCATTATTATTTCAAATTGCTTCATTTTATTTTAATCTTTTTTATAAAAGTTGTAAAGATACTATTTTTCATTATAATGACCATACAGGGCCCTGATGCCCCGCCTGATTTTCTTCTTATTTAGTTTATATAATTTTAAGATTATAGTTTTAACCAATGATCAGGCTAAAAGTTCATCATTTATAAAATTTACTTCATAGAGTAAGGGATCGGATGTTACTTTTTTATCAAAAACAGTCTTATTATTGTCTGTTTTTACATTCCAAACATCAATATCAGGATATATATTATTAAGGAGCAGGCTTATAAGTGAAAAACAATTCGGGCTGAGAGGAGCAATAATTACCCTATAATTCAATCTTAGATCCAGACAAAGATTCTTAAGTTTATCATGAACCAGTTCCAAATTATTAAATGGGTAGTTGTTTAGATTCCTCATTTCAACAATGTTGATAATACTTTTGTTATTTTTAAGTAATGTTTCTGCATAATGAATATTAAAAGCAGGATCGGTATACATAAGAAAAAGTTGGGCAGGTTTAATCTTTTTTATAAGATATTCTGCTTTTTCCGATTCCAGGCTCAGGTCAATAATCAGAACTGAGGGTTTTTCAGGATCAGGAACTATTTTAATATTATGTGTAATTGATCTGGCAGAAAGTCTGAACTTCATATTCTTTTTAGGAAAATATTCTCCTGTGGCACAATTAAAACAGACAGATGCAGCTTTAATTTCATGATTGCAATCCGACAGGGATTTGATAATTGCACTTAACCAATGAACACTCATTGAAGAAAAATCAACAAAAATATTCAGATTATCTTTTTGAAAAGAACTAAAATAATCATCCAGAATTGATTTTAATTTTAAAGAATTATCAAGTGAAAGAGTTAATTTCAAAGATTTTTCTGAGCGGAAAACAGTGCTATTTTCTTTTTGTTTAAAATGGCACCATTTTCTTGTATGATTTAATACTATTTTATTATCTGAACTAATAGAACATTTATTAATAATTGGATTACATCTTTTATCATAACCCGATGAAACAATTATTAAATCAAAATGCTTATCCTGGATAGTTTTAAAGCTAATTTGTCCGGAACTTAAAAATTCCATAAATCAATTATTTCTAAAGACAAAAATATCATAATAATGCATTAAATTAAATAATTAGCCTATAAAAATAAACTTATCTATATTTCTAACTATGAAATTATTTATATTATTGAAATTGCGCATAGGATCCGGCTGAAAAAAGATTTATATCAGGCCATTCTGTAATATATTTTTGTGCAGTGAACATAGTTCCGGCAATACGGTTATGAATAATTTTATAAGGTACAGAGGTATTTAATAATACAACCCAAATAATACCATTACTTTGTTTCATGACCAGGGATGTTGATCCTGCCAGCGTTCCGGTTCTCCATGAATTTCCAAATTGATCTGCCCCTTTCCATCCAAAAAGACCATTGCCGGCAATTAAAGGATCAATCATCATCCGGATGGTTTCCTTTTTTAAAATGTCTGGCTGATTATCAGAGCCGTCAATTGCAGTCAGAAATTTTGCCAGTTCAGGGGCACTTGCAATCCAGCCCCCTGCAGCAGCCATTAATTCAATATTATTACCACCGTAAGCTCTTGGGACTAATTCTCCTGAGCCATCATAGGCAAAGCATTTCGCATAACCATTATTCTCATAATATTTTACTTCATTAGGGAATTTTTGATGCATATAACTTCTTCCTATATGCATATCCTGAATTCCAAGGGGTTTCATAATATTAAATAAAACATAGTCCTCGTAACTTAATCCTGTCTTTATAGAAATGATTTCTCCCAGGATTGCATAACCAAAATTGGAGTAAGAATAAACCTTGCCCGGCTCAAAATCCAACTTTTTAGAGAGCATATATTGTATTATGGTATCGAGTGATATTGGAGGAGTTACTTTAAATTTTCGTGCAATATTTAACTGATCAAACATTGGGTCACCATGTTTTCTGGACCAGCCGGCTGTATGATTCAGTAAATGACGAATAGTAATTTTTTCAACGCGGATATCACTATATTCAGGATAATGAATATATGGCAATATTCCATATGGGCCGAATATATTATCATCCAGTGAGAGCTTTTCCTCCTCTATAAGCTTCATAATAGCAACAGCAGTAATAAGCTTTGAGATACTGGCAATCCTGAAGAGATGTTCGGGGCCCACCCTGCTCCCCTCTTCCATATCAGCATAGCCAAACCCTCGTGCGTATACCAGATGTTCATCCTTGCAAACAGCAACTGATGCCCCCTTAATATTATAATTCTTAATTAAAGAAGAAACGTGAGAATCAATAGAATGTAAATAATTATAATCAATTTCATTTGAGCCCTGCATATTTAATAAATCAGCTTCATTTTGATACTCAGTGCTCCGGGGACTTTGATCAGAAAAGCTTATTATTATATCAGTAAAGAAAAAAACTATTATGGCTATAAAAATTCTAATTAATAACTTCATTTATAAATTCATTAATTATATTTTGCATGTCAAAATGACAAGCCCTGCTAATAAAATTTAACAGGAAACCTCTTGTTTAAATTTTAAGATACAGATTAATTAAACAATTTTAGATTATCTGTATCAAGCAGCTTATTTAGAACTAATAAAAATAGTGGTCAAAAATTATCCGCAAAAATAACATCATTTTTGAAATAGTAAATAACATAATTATAAACAGCTCATTATGAATATTGTTAATAAGTTATCATTTGATATAACCTATTGACATTCAATGTAATAATAAATACGAATAGAATTAATGAAATGTGGTGAATTCTCTATTCGCACTTTAAAAACATGGATTGGCTTATATTTTGAGGCTTTACATGGAAAAAATAAAGGTATTCATCAATTTGATCAATTATTTGGATGTGTAACTTATTTATTTCTCTAAAATATTGATATCAACAATTTAAAAATTAACAATAAGGTATTAACATCGATTATAATTATTGCTTTCTTTTCAGGCAGTTAATATTGACTATTTTTGTAATAAAAATGGAAAAAAAGAAACTACATTATAGCTTTATTATTCGGGGACGTGTCCAGGGAGTTGGTTTTCGTCACAAGACCAGAATAACTGCCAGATATTTAGGAATTTTTGGAATTGTAAAGAATTTATCTGATGGAAGCGTATATATAGAAGCTGAAGGAGAAAAAGAGAAACTGGAGCTGTTTACAGAATGGTGCAGAAAAGACCCGGATTACAGTATGGTGGAATCTTTAGTCAGAGAAGAAGGTGAGTTGAAAGGATATTCTTCTTTTGAAATCAGATATTGATATTAATGAAAAGAATTAAAATGAATAAAACTATATAATTAATTGTCAAATAATTGATAAATTTTAAAACAAATTTGGACAGGTATGATGATAAGGAGTTAATAAAAAAAACCCTGGATGGGGATCTCAGATCTTTTGACATTCTTGTACATAAATATGAAAAAAGTGTTGCCGCCATTACCAAATCCATGCTTGGTGATGTACCTGAAGCAAAAGATGTCGGTCAGGAAGTATTTATCAGATTTTATAAAAGTCTTAAATCTTTCAGGCATGAATCCGGTGTTAAGACTTATCTTGTTAGAATAGCGATAAATTTATCATTAAATGAACTAAAAAAGAGAAAAAGAATAAATTCCCGTTTTATACAATTGAATGAGAAAGAAAATTATTTTGAAATGGATGATCAGGAAATCATTGAACACAGAGAGATAATAGAATATGCCTTAAATAAACTGGACAGCAGAATGAGGTCTGTTGTGTTGCTAAGGATGCTGGAGGGATACAGTACAAAAGAAACTGCTGAAATTTTAAGAATTCCGCAGGGTACTGTTTTATCAAGATTATCCAGGGCACATGATATATTAAGGGAACTTTTAAAAGAAAAACTCTAAACTATGGAAAAAAATAAAATGAAAATTACAAATTCTAATAAACAGATGGATGTTTATTCTGATTCAGAAATGATCAACTTCCTAAAAAATAGAGGAAAGTCAGAACAGGATATCAGGTCGTATGAAAAAATTAGCTCATTTCTTAAAAAAAGTTATTTAGCAGCCGACTTTTCTTTTGGACCATATTTTTCTGAATCAATTAACTCAAGAATACAAAATCTTTCAAAGAATAGTTTTATTCTTGATATTGCTGATGACCTCTCACAAATTTTCACAAAGGTGGCAGCATTTGCTTTTTTTGTTGTATTTCTGATAATATTATATTCTTATGTTACACAAGGAGATATAAGCGGAGTTATTTCAATGGACCCTGAGACATTAAATGACACTCGCTTGATTTCCAGTATTTTATTTAATTATTAAACAGGATATGAAAAAATTTAGGGCAATTCTGAGTTTACTATTTGCTTTTGTACTTGGTATACTAATTGGTTTTTTTATTTCACAGGAATTAGTCAGACATAAGGTAAAAGATGTGGAAAGCTTATCTTCTTTTGAATCTTTTAAATCACGATTATATGTAATTATTGAGCCATCCGAAGAGCAGATTAAAGATATAGAGCCTGTTATAAAAGTATTTTCCAAAAAAATGGAAGAAGTAAAAAGACGTTTCAGATCGGAATATGGTAAAATAATTCAGGAATTTCACAAAGAGCTTAAACCATATCTTAATGAGGATCAAATTGAGAAACTGGACAGATTTCCTAAATACTTTATAAGGAGACACAGGGGAAACCCTTCAGACAGTATACAGTACCATAATTAGTTTAATATGTTCCGATTCTTTTTTATATTATTTCCAGTTTGATATTTCCGGATATACCCATTTTATCATCCTTTACAGCTATTAACGATAAGATTTCCTTATTTTTTCTAAATTTCTCAAGTTGTATATGAATATCTTCTTTTTCCAATATATTATTACAAATAGCTGTTGCCCAGGCATCTGCATATGCAGCTGATTCGCAAATTACGGTAACTGAATCTGCTTTGCCGAAGCTTAAAGCATGTCCGTAATTACCCGAGGAGGTGCATATACCTAAATATTTTCCTTCTGAGGGAATAGATATTCCAAGTTTATCAAAATTTTTATTTTTACCTGCATAAAACTGAATTAGAATCTTATTTTTTATACTAAGAAAGATGTCACCGCCATTTTCAACAATAAGTTCTTCAGGATTAAACTTTTTTAAAATATCTTTACCAATCATTTCAGATAAGGCACCTGCCACAGCAGCCATAGGCCCAACAGATGCAGCAGATGAGGCATATAACATTAACTTAATAATTTCCGGTGCTTCATCAATTGCTGATATTGGTGACATTGAATTTAGAAAGTCGGGATTTTCCAGTATATGATTTTCAATACAAGAACGATAAAAATTCACTTGATTTTCAGTAAAATCTTCTATTTCTTTCTGATAATTAATATGGGAAACCCCTATCCAAAGATCAGTCTCTTTTTTAATAATATTAAAAAACCGGAATCTCTCCCGGTTCATATTATTTCTGTAAAATCTTGGTTCAAAGGGCATCAGGTCAGATTCAGGCTAAACAAACTAAGAGGGCATGCTTTAAGACATAATTCACAGGCTATACATTTTTCAGGATTAAAAATTAGCATTCTGGTCTGCAAATCCATTCTTAAAGCATCAGCAAAGCAAACAGCTGTACAGCTTCCGCAATGAACACAGTTCTCTTCTCTGAGCATAATGCTTTTCATTGCAGGGCTTATTTTGATGTTCAGGTTTAACATATATTCTTCAGCTTCTGCCATATTTTCGGGTGGAGCTTTTAATTCAACAAGCAATTTTCCTTCCCGTCCGGGAGTAATATCAGCATTTAATATATTAACCAATACATCAAAATTTTTAATAAGCTGATACACAATAGGTTCCTCTACCCTCGATGCAGGAAACGTTAATACTAATCGTTTTTTCATTTTTAATTTTTCCTTTGCAGATTATTAAGAGTTTTATTCGCTGGAAATGATTCCAGGGGTTGACTAATAAGAAATTTTTTGTCAAGGATCCATTGTTTCAATTCCCCGGCAATTAATCTGGCTTTATAAACACTTGATAAGGAGGCTGTCCTGACTTCCCTTCCATTTATATTAATATTTCCGCTAAAAAGCTGAGCATAATTTACCCTGGCTATTTCGGGATGATTTGGAATACTATAATCACATACTTTCGTAAAAATATGTTCATTTCTGACAGATACCGCAGCAGCCATATCTTCATCAAGAACTGGTATTGGGATTCCGATTCCAATAAAGATACTAACTCCGTATTTTTCGAAATAAGCAGCTTTAATATAATCAGTTTTCATTTCTTTAGCATTACCTATTACAGAAAGGGTTGCTGAATTTGCAAGAGGAATTCCATATTCATTCTTTTCTCCGGCTGTTCTGCACTGCGTACCGTACCAACTAATATATCCATGAGTTCCGCAAAGAAAAATTCTTGAGCCAATGCCAATTGTCCGCAGGTCCGGATCATTGAGCAATGGGCTTAGTTCTCCTGAAGTTGAGAAGTTGGCATTTCCCAGATTGGGTAATAATGATCCCATATAGGTATAAAGCGTTTTTCCCGAAGAATTTACCGCACAGGGATAATTTTGGTAAGCGTTACGCGGATTGAAAAGGAACATTTCATTTACTGTTTCTTTTGAAATAATTGCTTCAACTTCAGTCTCAGGGTAACAATCTGTTCCTTTTGCCCATGCTTTTAACTTCAATTTTTTTCCTGCAATAAGTTCTTCAATTATGTTAGCCCCGCCATATTTTTCATTAAAAGGAGATGTTTCGGTTGCTCCTATATAGGCATCTACAGCGGCCAGACCGGCATGGACCGGTACATTGTTCAGGGTAATCCTTTCCATTCTTATGGGAGGGTCAGAATGTCCGAAATTAATGAACATTCCTGATGAACACATTGGAGAAAAGGTTGCTGTTGTTACAACATCTATTTTTTTTGCAATTTCTGAAGGTTTATATTCAAGGCTCATACGTGCAACCTCTTCAGCTGTAACAATAACTGCCTCTCCGGCAAGAATTTTTTGATTTATTTCCTCAACAGTTTTCACAAGATATGATTATTGATTAGGATATTGCAAGTTAGTCTTCAAAACGATATTTTTTTCTAATAGTTTCTGTAATATTCCACACACATTCCAAACCACGATTAAATACAACCCAGTCTCCGGCGGAAAATGTTATACTATTGCCAGATTTGTCTTTGACACTTGCACTACCTTCAATAATGTAACATATTTCTTTCTGATTATAAACCCAGGGAAACACAGAGGGTTCTTTTTCCCATGTATCCCATGTTTTTGTTGATTCTATCTCTTCAGCTGTAGCTTTCTTTTTGAACATCATAATAGGTTATTAAAATATTTAGGGATGAATTATTCCTTTTATATTTTTTCTATAGCCTCTAATGGAAGCCATCCTACCCTGCCATCCGAAAGTTTAATTTCCTGCCAGTCACCAAGTGTGCTTTCCATCCATACCTTACTACCCTCATGAATTATAAATAATTCTTTTCCGGTATCTCTGGGAGCAGATCTGACAATTACAGAAGGCACCGTTAAAATAGCGGTTTTGCTATCTTTAAAATATTTAGATGCAAAATAAGCAAAAATAAGTGTTATAACAGAAATTATAAATAGAGAAATTCCGCTATAAAATCCAATTTTTTTCCATGTTATAGATTTTGAAAAAAGAAAAATAACCAACAGTACAAAAGCAATAATAAAAAATATAAGAGCAAGCAATGACCATGTATCTGGTAACAGGCTTTTTCTCAGATCAATGATCCATTTTCGAAGAAAGAAAACCGGGACATTCTCAAATTTATCCTGTAATTGAGCTTCAGTTAAAGCAAGATTAGCCTTAATGGCCTGATCGCGGGGAGAAAGTATTAACGCTTTTTCATAATATAGGCGTGCTTTACCCATTTTATTTGAACGGAAATATGCATTTCCCAAGTTGTAATAAACTTCGGGGCTATGGTATCCTGAATTTATGATCTCCAGATATATTTCTGCAGCCTCTTCATATTTTGCTTCCTGATAATATTCATTAGCTGAATTATAAAGGGAGTCAGTAATATTTCCTTTCACAGGTAAAGAGAATATGAAAAGGCAAATGAAAATATTTTTCCACATATCTTAATTAATTGATGATTCTATACGATATAATACTTCTTCGGAACGTTTATAAACAGATTCAGGATCCACTGTGATACCTGAGGCATATCTGGCCATTTCACAATTATCAATCAGGTCCAGAAATTCCTGTATAATTTCTTCAGGAACATTTTTCCCGATCAGTCCTTCTCTGGCAGACTGCCGGGATAATTTTGCCTGATCAACGGAGAGTTTATCTCCGGTGTATCCCCATAATGCTTTTAGAAGCTCATCATACATTCCTGCATCTTTATTTAAAAGGAGTTTTCTTGCACGATTTAATCTTTTTACGGCAACTTTTCTGGCCTTTCTTGTACGTAGATAATCAAGGTCTCTGTTTCTTTTAACTCGTTCATGTTGAAAAATCAGGAGAATAATAAAAAATAAAACAAGACCTGGAAAAATCAGTCTGAACAATAAGTTATCCATAAGTATTTTCCCATAATTCCGGAATACAGGTATATTTGTTTTAATAAAAAGAATATCTGTATTTAAACTTGCAACCTCCTCTTTCATGATACCGGTCATAGCCTGTTGCATTCCCATAATTTCAGCTTTTCCGCTAACTTCAGATTTTTCGACTGTAATATTGATGCCGTCTGTCTTAACTGATTGATAAGTGCCTTTTTCCGGATTAAAAAAAGAATAATTCAAAGGTGGAATACGCAAAGAACCGGGATGTCTTGGAATTGCCACATATTCAAAAGTTACACTTCCACTGGTACCATTTACAGAATGAGTAAATTTTTTTGAAGATTTTGGTGCAAAGACTTCCACATCAGGAGGGAAATCAATTTTAGGCGCTTTAAGAAGGGCAAGATTACCTTTACCTTTAATTACGAGTGATACAGTTAAAGCTTCATTTACCTGAATGTTTTCCTTTCCGGGAGAAAGATGAACGGTGAAGGTCCCGGTTGCTCCGTTAAAATCCGGAGGGGCATTTGAAGGTAAAGGCTTAACCTCAATAGCCAAAGGATTACTTTGAAGATTAACAGGGATATTTTGATATGAATCAAAAAAAGAGTCACCAAAAAAAGGATCATTAAATAAATCTCCAAAAGGATTTCTTCTTTGTGCCCTTACTCTTTGTTGAACCAATACGGTTGCATCAACCGGGCTAATTTTGATGGTTCCTGTTTTTTGGGGTATTAACAAATCTCTTTTAAAAATCTGTGTTAGAAACTGATTATTATTAATTACCTCTTTATCTGCCTGTTGATCTGCCTCAAGTTCCTGTTTCCAAAAACCCTCCAGTTCAGGATATTTTATTTCTGAAAAGCGAAGGTTTTCGCTTGTATATATTTTAGCACTTACCAGAATTTCTTCACCCAGCCACACCGTTCGTTTAGAGGGTATTAAACGGATGAAATATTTTTCTGAATTATCTGTCCCCGGCTTTGTATCAGGGGCTTCCTGGTTTCCTGGAACAGCCTTCTGGCTTACAGATCCGGCAATGACATTTAATTCAACCGGATTCGTACTATAACTTTTATTTCCCGATTTAATTATTGCAGGTGGAATATGTAAAGGGCCTTCTTTACTGGCAATAAAAACGTATGTGAATGAAACATTTGTTGTGTTTTGAAGTTTTCCGTTAACAATAGATGATTGTGTGCTTATAAAAGTAGAAGGTCCGGAAACATGTCTGAGGTTTTCCACCTCAGGAAGCTTAATTGCAGATGAATTTATATTTTCATTTCCGGTGATAATATAGTTAAATCCTTGTCCCAAAGATACTTCAGCCGGGGCTGATGCACTAAATGTTGTTTGTTGTGCATGCGTATGATTGCCGGAAAATAGAGTAATACATCCAACAATTAATGATGTGAAGATATTTACAATACCTAACCTCATAAAGGGATTTAAATTAAAAATTACCAATCTTTTTCATTTGGAACAGCTTTTATTTTTGCTCTTTCTTTATCTGCTTTTTCTTTTACCTGTTCTTCTTTTTCCTCAATAGCCTTTAATATTCTCTCCATTTCTTCTTTACTCAGTTCTTTATTTTCCATTGGTTGATTTTCCTGATTATTTTGTTCATCTTGTTTATTCTGTTCCTGATTTTCTTCTTTATCCTGATTTTGTTGCTGATCCTGCTCCTGATTTTGTTCCTGATCCTGATCCTGATTTTGTTCCTGATTCTGCTCCTGATTTTGATTTTGTTGCTGTTGTTGTTCTTCAAGTTTGTTCAGGGCCCAGGTCAGATTATACCTTGCGTCATCATCCTCAGGCCTCAAACGTAAAGCATTTTTATATGCTTCAATACCCTTTTGATAATCCTGTGATTTTAAGTATGTATTTCCCAGATTGTAATATAAATCTGCCTTTTTACTATCAGATTTTTCCTTTTCGGTCAATGTAGTATATTTTTGTTCTGCATCTTCTGTTTTTCCTTGTTTATACAATGCATTACCTGTATTGAAAGCAGCTTCAAAGGAGGATGTATTTAGCTCATTTGCCTTTCTAAATTTTAACTCAGCCTGTTCATAGCTATTTTCATTATAATCTTTTACTCCCTGACGAATATATTTTCTTTCTTCCTGTGAATATATCGGAAGATTTATAAAAGTTGAAAAGATTATTAAGATTGTAATAAAGTATTTCATTTTAGTTGAAAATTTTAAGATTTGACAGCCATTTGTTCTTCCTGTTGCTTAAAATTAGTTCAATAATAATGATCACCAGGCCAAATCCAAGAAAATACTGAAATTTTTCATCATATTGTGCAAATGACTTAGTTTTAAATTCCTGTTTTTCCATTTCGTCTAATTGACGGATGAGTTTAAACAGGCCTGTAGGATCATTTCCTGAGCGAATATAATACCCGCCTGTATGTGAAGAAATTGCTTTTAAAGTATTTTCATCCAGTTTACTAACTATAACATTTCCTTTTTTGTCTTTCCTGAAATCAGAGTTTTCATTTGAGACAGGAATTGGTACTCCATCGGGATTACCTATACCAATTGTATTGATAAGTATCCCTGCTTTTTTAGCTTCATCAGCTGCTTCCATAACGCCGGGCTCATGATTTTCACCATCGGTTATTATTATTATTGCTTTTGCCGTATTAGTTCCTGAAATCTCCGGGATATCCGGAGAGAATGATTTTAAGGCCATATTAATTGCTGATGGTAATGAGGTCCCCTGTTTCGAGACCATTTCAGGACCTGCATTTCTAAGAAATAACTGTGCAGCCGAAAAATCATTAGTTAAAGGCATTAACATATATGCATCTCCGGCGAATATAAGAAGGGCCACTTTATCATCAGCAAGCTGATCGAGCATTCTGGAAAGTGCATTTTTGGCCATCTCCAGTCTGTTTGGTTTTATATCCGGGGCAAGCATACTATAAGAAACATCAAGTGCAATTACTATTTCTCTTCCCTTTTTTTCCACTTCCTGTAAACGTGATCCTGTACGTGGCCCTGCAAGTGCAATAATGAAGAGGATTATAGCAGATAATAAAAGTATATGTTTTATCCAGGGATTCGATTTGGACGCATCGGGAATTAAAACGGAATACTGTATTTCATTGGCATATTTTTTTAAATACCTTTTCCTTCTGTAACGATTAAAGGCGAACATTACAAAAATTAATGGAACCAGCAGTAATCCAAATAAAATATTATTATCTGTAAATTCAAACATAGTAAAAGTATTATGGCAGTCCTCTTAAAATAAAAAGATTAAGAATAATTTCCAATCCTAAAAGGAGGAGCCCCGCCAGTAAAAACGGAAAATATTTCTCTTTTCTGTTTACAAATTTTTCCACGTCGAGCTTAGTTTTTTCAAGTTGATCAATTTCTTTGTATATTGATACAAGTGTTTTTTCATTAGTTGCCCTGAAATATTTTCCACCTGTTAATGTAGCTATTTCTTTCAGAATTTCTTCATCAATTTCTACTTTCATATTTTGCACTCTTGGACCAAACGGAGTCTGAACCTGAATAGGAGCTTCACCTAAAGTTCCAACACCTATAGTGTATACCCGAATATTATATCCGGCAGCAATTTCACCAGCTGTTACGGGACCAATCAATCCGGTATTATTTACACCATCTGTAAGCAAAATAATTACTTTACTAACAGCCTTGCTATCTTTAATTCGATTGACTGCTGTAGCCAGTCCCGTTCCAATAGCTGTGCCGTCTTCCATCATACCGAAATCAATTTGATTTAAAAGATTAATTACCATAGCTTTATCGGAAGTGAGAGGGCATTTTGTAAAGCTTTCAGCACTAAAAACGGTTATTGCAAACCGGTCAGCACTACGGCTATTTATGAAATCTGCGGCAATTGATTTTGATGCTTCAAGTCTGTTTGGTTTAAAATCCATGGCACGCATACTTCCGGAAACATCAATGCACAAAACAATATCCACACCTTCCGTATTTGAAATGCTCCATTCATCAATAGTTTGAGGCCGTGCAAAGGCTATTATTATGAAAAAAAGAGCAATCATTCTAAGTCCAAAAGCAAAATGCTTAAGATATAATCGAAATGATTTCCCCTGGTTTTTGAAAGGTTGAAGCGTTGAAATAAGTAAAGCAACATTGCCGCGTTTTAGTCTATAAATATAATAAGCAATAAGAAACGGTATTATCACCAGAAAATATAAAAATCCAGGATTATGAAAAACCATTTTTTCCATTTTATATTCCTTTTATAACTTGTCAGGCAAATCAGATTCTGAATTATTTTCTTCTGTTTGAATCTTTTGTTGGGTCAGCTCTACAAAAACAGTTGCTTTATCCAGATTTTCAAGATTTTTAACAGAGGAAGGTGCCTCTTTTGCAAATTTAACCAGGTCGGAAAGTTCAAGTAATTCCTCTAATTTGCTTTTTATTTCATTATCTTTTCCATATAAAAGTTCAAAATCCATTAAAATTTCCAAAGTAGTAAGTTCCAAAGCATTTATTGAAAATTGATTTTCAAGGTATGTCCTTACTATCCCTGATAATTTCGTATAATATTCTTTTATGTTTTTTGATTCCCAGGTTTTTTGGATACGAAGCTGCTGCAATTGATCGAGTGCTATGATATACGCAGGTACAGAAGGTGTTTTATCAATTATCCCTGAATGTTTTTTTCTATTTTTCAAAATGAAATAATAACTAAGGAAAAATAAGATTATAATACCAAGTCCGATTAAAATATATGGAAGTGCTTCCCTAAAATTCACCGGAGTATTAATGGCAGGTTTAATATCCCTGAAATCGGCACCGCTGTCAATTTCGGGTAAATTTATCTGCAAACTTACAGGAACTGAACTAATAGTATCCTTTACATTATTTAACTCAACAGGAAAGTTGAAAGATGGAATATTAAAGTAGCCGGAATCGAAACCGGTTATAAGAATTTTTTGTCTGAGTATTTGTTCATCACCCATCTGTATGGTATCAATAGCAGAAATATTCAATATTTCAATTCCCTTGATAATTGTATCTTTCAATGCAGGGAAACTAACATTTGCATTTTTATTTTTTATTATCCTTATTTCAAGATCTACTGATTCACCAATTAATATAGTATCCTTATTAACTGAAACAGATAATTCGGCAACCTGGGCACTTACTAATGAGGGAATTACCAGGTTGTTAATAACCAAAATTGTATATATAAATATGTTTTTTATATCCGGCATTTTATATATTGTATTTTGCCCTTGATTTAAATAGCGATAGAAGGGGTTTTATATAATCTTCGCCTGTTAGCATTCTTACATAATCTACTCCACATTTTAAAAAAACTGATTTTAGCCATTTAAGATGGTTTGCCCTGTATTGATGGTAATGGTCCCTCACTTTAGAAAGAGAAGTGTCAATCCACATAAGTTCGTTGGTTTCCGGATCAATAAACCTGGTAAGGCCGATATTTGGCAAATCGAAGTCTCTGGGGTCACTTACATGCAAACTTCCTATATCATGTTTTCGTGCAGCAATTGTTAGTGCATCTTCAAAGTCATCACACTGAAAATCTGAAATGATAAAAACTGTTGCACGTTTTTTAATAGCATTGGTAATATATTTTAAAGGTTCAGTAAGTGCAGTAGTTTTTGATTCCGGATTAAAATCAATTAACTCTCTTATAATATGCAATATATGTTTACGTCCTTTCTTAGGTGAAATAAATTTTTCCACCTTATCAGTAAAAAACATCAGCCCAATTTTATCATTATTCTGAATGGCTGAAAAGGCAAGTAAGGCAGCAATTTCAGTAATCAGTTCACGTTTAAGCCTGATATCTGTTCCAAAATTTCCGGAGCCGCTGACATCAACCATTAAAAGAACCGTTAATTCTCTTTCTTCCTCAAATACTTTAACATAGGGATGGTTAAAACGTGCTGTAACATTCCAGTCAATATTTCTAATATCATCGCCATATTGGTATTCCCTAACTTCTGAAAAAGCTACTCCCCTGCCCTTAAAGGCACTATGATAATGTCCGGCGAAAATATGCCTTGAGAGCCCGCGTGTTTTTATCTCAATTCTTCTAACTTTTTTTAAGAGTTCAGAAGTTTCCACAATCTAAAGTTTTTAGTATTAATAAGGATTTTTTATATAAGCCTGTATTTTCCTTAATTTGGTTTTTAGGGTACTTCAACGTGGTTCAATATATCATTAATGATATCTGATGAATTGATATTTCTGGCTTCTGCTTCATAACTCAGGCCAATCCTGTGTCTAAGTACATCATGGCATACTGCGCGTACATCCTCCGGTACAACATATCCCCGTCTCCGGATAAAAGCATATGCTTTTGAGGCACGTGCAAGGTTAATACTCCCCCGTGGAGAAGCACCATATTGAATGAGCGGGTTCATTTCTCTTATACCAAATTTCTCAGGATCGCGTGTTGCAAAAACAATATCAAGAATATAATTCTCTATTTTTTCATCCATATAAACTTCCCTGACAAGATTACGCAGTTTCAGGATCTCTGATGGTTCCATGATTTTATCAGGTTTAGGTAATTCTTCAAGAAGGTTCTCTCTTAAAATTTCTCTTTCTTCATCTTTATTTGGATAATCAACAATTACTTTCAGCATAAAACGGTCAACCTGTGCCTCTGGCAATGGATACGTTCCTTCCTGTTCAATAGGATTTTGTGTTGCCATAACAAAAAATGGTTGTTCAAGATTATAAGTGTTCTTACCAATAGTTATCTGTTTTTCCTGCATTGCTTCCAGCAGGGCACTTTGCACTTTTGCAGGTGAACGATTAATTTCATCAGCAAGTATAAAATTTGCAAAAACAGGCCCTTTTTTTACAGTGAATTCTTCTTCTTTCTGGCTATAGATCATTGTACCTATAAGGTCTGCCGGTAATAAATCGGGAGTAAATTGAATTCTGCTGAATGAAGCATTGATAGTCTCCGCAAGGGTCTTAATAGCCAGGGTCTTAGCAAGTCCGGGCACTCCTTCAAGCAATATATGGCCATCGGTTAGAAGTCCGATCAATAAGGAATCAAGAAGATGCTGTTGTCCTACAATAACTTTTTTCATTTGAAAATTGAGAAGCTCAATAAATTCACTATTTACTTTAATTTTCTCATTAAGTTCTTTGATATTTATACTATCGGCCATAAGATTTAATATTAAGTACGAATGGCGAAAGTAGCGAAAAAAAATAGTAAAGAGGTGTTAAAAATTGTTAAGAGGAAATGCTGATTAATGTACTTATTGATATTTAAAATTTATATTTTTAATGTATAAATATTATTCTTTTTTTGAGTTTGACTCCTGACTATCTTCCTTAAAACTTTATACTATACTATGTTTTAAATATACTTATTAAATAAGTCTAAAATTTTGAACTTATTTAAGACATAATTGTCTTAAATAAAGTTACTATTAGATAAATGATACTTTTATTTTTGATATTTATCTACAATGAATTAAATAGAAACTGAAAACCTGTAAAATAATAAGATAGGATCGCTAATATTTTCAGCTTAAGAAAATAGATCATCATAATATACTATCATAATATATATGCATTATATATGCATTTCTATCAGAAATTTAAAATTTTTAAATATGGAAATCACCAAAGATACGATTATAGGAGAATTGGTAGCAAAAGACTACCGAACGGCAAGTGTTTTTAAAGATAACAAAATAGATTTTTGTTGTAACGGCAATCGCAGTATTGAGGCTGCCTGTAATGAGAATCAAATTGACAGTTATGTACTTATTCAGCAATTAGAGAAATTATCAACAGAGGGAAAATCTGCTTCAACTGATTATAACTCCTGGCCATTAGATCTTTTGGCAGATTATATAGAAAAGAAGCATCATCGTTATGTTGAGGCAAAAATCACTGAGATTAAACCATATTTGGAAAAAGTTGTCAGGGTTCATGGTGAAAAACATAATGAGCTTTATGAAGTGGAACAACTTTTTAAAGATTCGGCTGGTGAACTTACTGCCCACATGAAAAAAGAGGAATTAATGCTTTTTCCATATATTCGAAAGATGGTCCAGGCACAGGACAACGGATCAACAATAAAATCCCCCTTTGGAACAGTAAAAAATCCAATTAAAGCAATGATGGTTGAACATGATAATGAAGGGGAAAGGTTTAGAGAAATTGCATCTTTGACTGATAATTATACCCCGCCTTCAGATGCATGTAATACCTATAGAGTAACCTTTGCATTATTAAAAGAATTTGAAGATGATTTGCATCTTCATATTCATTTGGAAAATAACATACTATTTCCAAAATCAATTATCCTGGAAGAATCTTTTGTAAGTAAATAGTATACTTTTTAAAAGATTTTTTAAATATAAAGTGATGAACCCCCCATGTACTATCGTTCACAACAAGAAAATGAAAATATCTAGGGGTTCCATCAGAACGACGTGATTTACAACAATATAACTAAAATATTTTCTGATGAAACCCCTATGTACTATCGTTCACAACAAGAGAATGAAAATATTTGGGGGTTCCATCAGAACGACGTGATTAACAATAATATAACTCAATTATTTTCTGATGAAACCCCCATGTACTATCGTTCACAACAAGAAAATGAAAATAT